>DATBBD010000147.1:0-21114 GCA_036271175.1 Polyangiaceae bacterium
CCGCGGCGTTCTTCGAATCGAAGTCACCCGGCGACCCGATCCCCATGCGAACCGCGATCGGCGTGAGCGCGAGTGCGACGCCGCCGCGCACGTCGGGAGCGAGCGTGTCGAGTCGCGGCAGGACGTGAGGCAGGGCCGCACCGCCCAAATAGGCAAGGCTCGGCTGCGACGGATCTTCGGGGAGGCCACTCCCGAGGCGATCGAGCGCGTCGAGGGCTCGCTCGCGCACGCCGCGCGGCGCGCGGTTGAAGAACAGCGGCAAGCGCTCGCCGGCGACCACGCCCGAATCGGTCGATCTGGCGAGAAGCCAGAACATCGGAATCGTGAGACCGAACAGCGTCGGCCCGAGCCACAAGAACCGCCGGAGCGCTTCCCTCAGCACGGCCTACCGCAACAGCCAGAACCCCATAGCGACCACGAGGAGCAAGGTGGTGACGACGATGAATCCGACCAGCGACGGCGGGAGTCCGGTCGTCGGCAGATCCACCGGCTCCTCGCCGGGGCGTCGGCTCGTCGAGCGCTGTGTCGGCGGCTGACTCGGCCCGGCGGAGGGCCGCAGGCTCGTGAGCGGCGATTGCATCCCGACCATGGTGTGGCCGACGCGCAAGTTGCGCGATTCGCGCTCCGCCTCTTCGCTCGGGGCCGACGCTTCGGCTGGCCGCGACGAAAGCCCACCGGGGCGGACTGTGGGATCGTGCGACTGCGGGAGCGCATACTTCCGGTATTTCACCGGCTCGTCTTCGGGTTGCACCGCGGTCAGCCCGTCGCCCTCGAATCGCACCACGATGACCGTGATGTTGTCATGGCCGCCGGCCTGATTCGCCTTTTCGGTCAGGAGCTTGCACGCGTCGAGCGGCTCGGGCATCGACAGCAGCACCGAGCGCATGTCGTCGCCGCGGATCATCCCCGAGAGACCGTCCGAGCACATCAAGAGCACGTCGCCGCGGCGAAGATCGACGTACGTGAGATCGACCTGAACCGTTTCGGCCGTGCCGAGCGCCTGGAGAATGATGTTGTTGTGCTCGAAGGTTTCGGCTTCCTCTTCGGTGAGCTGACCCGCTTCGATGAGCTGATTGACGAGCGACTGGTCGCGCGTGACCTGGGTGAACTGCTCGCCGCGGAGTAAATAGGCGCGGCTATCGCCGACCTGGGCGATGAACAGCCGGGAATCGAGCAAGGTCGCGACCGTCGAGGTCGTGCCCATGCCGCGGCGGGTGCGGTCGGCGCGCGCTTCGTTGAAGATGCGCAGGCCCGCTTCTTCGACCGTCGACACGAGCCGTCGCGCGAGGCCGTCGCGGTTGTCCGGTTTTCCGCCGGTGAGCATCTTCTCGTAGATGATGTCGACCGCGAGCTTGCTCGCGACCTCGCCGGCCGCCGCGCCGCCCATGCCGTCGCAGACCGCGAAGACGGTGCCCGACGAACCGACCAGCTGGTCGCGATCCGGCTCCATCAAGCTGCGGCTCTGGCGGCTCAAATCGGCGATGAGGAAATTATCCTCGTTGTGCTCACGGATTTGCCCGACGTCCGTGCGCCCGAACAATTTGAGGCGAATTTCGCCTCCGGGAGAACCCGCGCTGCCCGCTCCGCTCATGATTAACTTCGCTACTCGGGGTCCACGTCGAGTCGAAACAAGTGCTGCCCTATCCGGAGATGGTCGCCGCTCTCGAGTGGCACCTCGCCCCGTATGGCGAGGTAGGTGCCGTTCGACGAGCCGAGGTCGCGCAGCACGACCGTCCCGTCATACGGGTCACGGCTGATGGCGGCGTGCTGTCGGCTCATGAACGGATCGCTCGTGAACACGATATCCCCGGACTCTCGACCAATGATCGTCTCGTCTCGATGCAGGGAATAGATGTCTCGGGTAACCCCTTCGATCGTCCGCTGGCAAAGACGCGCATAGCGCGCCGTGGCCGGCGATCCGAACAGCTGGGTTCCCCGGTCCATCGCGGGGCCAAGCGCCTTTTCTGCATCGCTCACAACCTCGAACCTTAACACCTCGAGGCCTGCCAACACCAAGTCGCCGTGATGAACCTTCTCCGGACGCCGGAGGCGGAGGTACACGCCGTTTATCGAACTGAGGTCCCGGACGAAAAACGCCGAATTTTGGCGCCTGAGCCGGGCATGGCGGGGAGAGACGTAAGGATCGTTCGGCAGGAGGATCCCCCCCTCCTCGCGCCCGATGTCGACCTGAATCTCGCGAATATCGTACGTGCGACCCGGCGTTCCGTCTTGCGTAATGACCACCAGGCGTGCCGCGGGGAGCCGCAAGTTGGTCCGTCGCGGCTCTGCAGGGGGCTGCGCGAGCGCCGGGTGACCGAAGGGGTCCGGGGGTGGGGGTGGTGCGACCGAGGTTGCGGAAGGGAGCGGGCGCACGATGCCCGACGGCGGCCGAGGTGGGGCAGGCGCGGCGGGGTCGAGCGACGAGCCGCAGAACTGACAGAACTGCATCGACGCGCCGTTCACGCCGCGGCACCGCGGACACACGGCCTGCGCGCGCGGTGGGGGCGGCGCCGCCTGCGCGGACGCCTGCGTCGATTCGGCTCCCGGTGGGCCGCGCGAGGCGTCCGCCGCGAGCGCCGCGCCGCAACTCGAGCAGAAGCGATTCGCGGCGGGGTTCGTCGTGCCGCAGCGCCCGCAGGCGTTGCCCGACATGCTCACGTGAGGCGGCTTTGCCGAAAAATCGAAGTTGGGTGCGGCGGGGCGGAGCGCGCCGCGCGCCTCGGTGCCGGACTGGGTCTCGGGGAGTCGCGTGCCGCAGTCGCGGCAGAAGATGAGGTTTGCTGGGTTTTCAGCGCCGCACCGATCGCACCTCACGTGCCAAGGGGAACCCGCGGCCCGAACCGAGTCAAGAGGGTCTTTTGCGAGCATCGCGGGCGAACGCCGTTCGATCGACGCTACCAACGAGAGAGCGGGTCACGGACCTCGAACACGAGCTCGCCGCCGATCACGTGCGCGATGCCGAATCCGAACGCGTCGTTCGCTCGCAACTCGCCGGCGCTATCTCGCCAGCGATGAAAAAGGATCGCGCGATAGCCGAGGGCGGCGCCGACCACGGTGGAGGGGCTCACCTCGAACTCGAAGCCCGCGCCCAGGTAGCCCGTCAGGCCCCCGGTCTCCGCGCCCCACTCGTTTCCGTAGAGTACCCCTCCTACCGCAGCGCCGAGGTAGGGGGCGAGCCGCGTCCCTTCGAGCAAGTAGTAGCGGGCTTCGCCCCTGAGCTGCTGGAGGATCGCGAGGCGGAGGAGGTTCGAGGGGTCCTGCCGAGAAAACTCGTAGGCGCCCCCCAGGTACCACGGTCCGCGCGCTCGATAACCGGCGCGCAGTGCGAGTCCGAGGCCGGAGCCCAGAATGCAGGGCGTCCGGCTGTTCGAAGGGCACACGCCGCCCGGGGACAAGACCGTTTCGGTGACGAGTCCTACCCCATATTGAAGATAGTGCTCGGTCACCGGGGGGGCCGGGGCTGCATCGGCAACCGAGGCCAAAAATAGCGCTGCGAGGCACGACCCCGCCGCGACTCGAGCGCCCGTGCGGCGGGACGCTTCGCGCGCCAAGATGGGCGTTCGAAGAACACGCCTTGACGTCTCCACGAGCCTTCGTTTAAACGCGGGGGCGATCATTCGAGGAGCGCAACAGCCACATGGAACTCTACCTCGACAGACGTGCCGTCAAACAGATCAGGCTCGCTGCGCAGGAAGCGATCGAAGAAGGGGATTCCGAATCCCTTCGCGAGGACGTGATCGAAGCCTTCACCGAAGAACAGGTGGAAGAAATCGAGCGCAGGCTCGATTCCGCCGACTTCTTCGAGTTTCTGACGGAAGTCATCGACGAATGGGGCGGTGACGACGTCGACGAGCTCTTCGAGCTGCTGGAAACGCAGCTCGGGGAGGTGGGCATCGACCTAAAGACCGACGCGAAGGCCGAAGAGGACGAAGAGGAAGCCGAGGAGCCCGAAGAGGACGCCGAGGAAGCCGACGTTCTCGAAGACGACGACGAGGAAGAAGAGTCGTCGGAAGAGGAAGAAGCCGACGATTGAGCGTCACGGCGTTACGCCTCGGATGAGGTACGGGTGGCATTCGCCCCCGTTGTTGCGGACGTCTAGCGTCGGGCACAGGGTCCGCGCGCACGGCACGTAGCGCGAGTCGGGGATCTCCGTCGCGAGGGCGCCGAGGTCCCGGCAGGCGCCCTCATGGTCGCCTTCCTTGGCGGCGAGCACCGCGGCGTTCCATTCGGCGTCGTCGCGGAGCCGGCTCGTCTTGTGCGCCGTGAACAGCAGCTCGAACGACCGGCGAGCGTTCGCCGGATCGGAAAGCTCGTCGCGATAGATCTCGCCCATGCGAAATCGCGCTTCGGCGTACCGCTCGCGCTCGTAGGTGCCGTTGAAATACGCGCGCTCCCGTTTGGCGAGCATCTGCTCGAGCGCGCCGAGCGCCGCGCGCGGATCGCCCAGGCGCTCGGAGAGCTCCGCGGCTCGAAAGAGGGCGTCGTCCCAGAGCGGGCCTTTCGGGTACGGGTCCATTCGCGCGACGGCCAGGTATTCGTCGCGGGCCGCGCCGAGGTCTCCGTCCCGTTCCAGCGATTGTGCGCGCGCGTAGTCGACCCAGTCGTCGAGGCCCGTCCCGCGGACGACCGCTTCGAGACGCGTGAGGTAATCGCGCAGGGCCGGTTCGCCTTGCTCGCGGACGTGTTCGACCATCGTTCGGAGGCCGGGTGGACCGAGTCCGCTCCGCGGGTGCGTGCGAAGCACCCAATCCAGCGCGGCAAATCCGGCGTCCGGATCGCCGCTTTCGATGAGCAAGTGCGCGCGGTCGAACGCGGCGCGGGCGGCTCGATCGCCGCCGGGTGACGCCGCGAGCAGGGCGTCGAGCACGTCGATGGCCCGGGCGCGATCTCCGGCGCGAGCGAGGCTCGCCGCTTGCCGGTAGCGCGCCTCGTCGCGATCCGTCCCGCGCGTCGCGTGAACTGCGGCGTCGTTCCAGTGCAGTGCGGCTTCCTCGTAACGACCCGAGCCGTAAGCGCGCTCGGCGGCGGCCTGGGCGCGCGCGAATTCGCCGCCTTCGGTGTGGCTGCATCCGACGAGCAGCGCGACGACCAGGACGGCGCGTCGAATCACGTCGCCTCGGTTGCCGTGCGGGTCGCGGTTTCGATGGCGCGCGCGAGTCGTTCGCCGGCCGAGCGCGCTTGCTCGCGCGACACGTCGAGGTGCGTGACGAGGCGGATCCGGTGCGGCGCGATCGCGCTGACCCACACGCCGAGCCGTCGTGCTTCGGCGACGACGCGCTCGGGCGGCGCCGTGAGATCGACGTTGACGATGTTGGTCTCGACGCTCGCGAGATCCACCGACGCTCCGGCGGCGCCTCCGACGACCGCGGCGATGTCCTTCGCGGCGCGGTGATCTTCGACGAGCCGTTCGCGATGATGCTCGAGGGCGTACAGCGCGGCGGCCGCGAGCACGCCGGCTTGGCGCATCCCACCGCCTAGCATTTTTCGAAATCGTCGCGCTTCGGCGACGCGCGCGCTCGGGACGAGGATCGCCGAGCCGACCGGCGCGCCGAGGCCTTTCGAAAAACAGACCGACACGGTGTCGAACGGCGCGGCGAGCTCGGCCTCCGACCGGCGCGTCGCGATCGCGGCGTTCCAGAGACGCGCGCCGTCGAGGTGCAGCGCGAGCCCCGCGGCGCGCGCGACCTCGGCGATCGCTCGGACGTCGGCTTCGGGAAAGGTGCGCCCGCCCGCGCGATTGTGCGTGTTTTCGACCACGACCAGGGACGAGCGCGGATAAACCATGTGGTTTGGTTTGAGGGCGCCTTTCACGTCGTTCGCGTCGAAGAGGCCGCCTTTGCCGGCGACCGTGAACTGGACGCCGCTCCACGCGGCCGCCGCGCCGGACTCGAACGTCGCGACGTGCGTGCCTTCGCCGATGACGACGTCGTCGCCGCGGCGCGTGTGCAAGAGGAGCGCGATCTGGTTCGCCATCGTGCCCGACGGCACGAACACCGCGGCGTCCTTGCCCACCCATTCGGCGACCCGCGCTTCGAGACGCGTGACCGTCGGGTCTTCGCCGTACACGTCGTCGCCGACGTCGGCGTACGCCATCGCTTCGCGCATGGCCGGCGTGGGGCGGGTCACCGTGTCGGAACGCAAATCGACGACGTCGCGATCGTTCACGTCGCCGAGTCTACACCGTCTGCGCCCCCGCCATCCGTCGGGGGCACGTCGGCCGGTGCCGCAGCGCGGACCGCGAGCCCGGCGAGAAACAGCTCGTACGCGACGATCTGCACGGCCTGCGCGAGATTGATCGACGGTTGATCGGCGGCCATCGGGATCCGGAGCCGTTCGCCGCAGAGCTCGAGATCCGCCTCGCCGAGGCCCGTCTTTTCGTTGCCGAACACGAACGCGGTTCGTCGTCCGAAAGCGGCCGCGGCGCTCGCCATTTCGGCCGCCCGGCGCGGCGAGACGATGCCCGAAACGCCGCGCCGCGACGTCGTCGCGAACACCAGCTCGATACCGTCGATCGCTTCGGCGAGCGATTCCACGCGCCGAGCGCCCTCGAGGACGTCCCACGATTTGACGGCCATTTTCAAGGCCATTTCGTGCTCGGGGACCGCGAGCCGGCCGGGTTTCACCAGCGCGAAGTCGGTGATGCCCATCGTCTTGATCGCGCGCGCCGCAGCACCCACGTTCTCCGGATAATGGGGCCGGACGAGCACGAACGCCGCGAGGCGAGTGACGGGCATCACGAGCATGGCAGCATCCGAGCCGTCACGGTTCGCGTCGCTCGGCGTCTCTCGCACAGCGGAACCCAATCGACGGACGGCGCGTGCTCGGCTCGGCCGCGCCGCGCGCCGCGCCGCGCACCCAGGCCATGCCGCTCGAGAAACTGCCGCCGCGGACCGCGCGCGCGGTGAGCCCGAGCGGCGGCTCGGGTCCCTGGGGATCGACAAGATCCGTCGGCACGTACTCGGTCGCGTAGCGATCGTGCATCCACTCGGCGACATTCCCCGCGAGATCGACGAACCCTTCCGGCGTCCGCCCTTCCGGGAACGAGCCGACCGGCGCGAGCTCGGCAAACCCGTCTTCGTTCGACGTCGGATCCGCGGCGAGCCGCCCGTGGTTCGTCACGTGCGAATTGGACAGATTTCCCCAGGGAAACCGCCGACGCGACGGCCCGCGCGCCGCGCGCTCGAACTCGGCTTCGGTAGGAAGCCGCCCGCCGCGAAAGGCGCAATACCCGCGCGCCTCGTCCCACGTGACGAGCGACGCCGGATAGAGCGGACGATCGAACCGCGCCGCGCGTTGATCGAAGGGCAGGGGGCGGCAACGGCGAACGGCGACGCAGCGCGCGTAGTCGGCGACGGTCACCTCGGTGCGATCGAGCCAATACGACGAGAGCGTCACCAGTCGCTCCGGCGTCTCGTCCGCGAAGAGGCTCGGTTTACACTGGTGGCCGCCGGGCTCCGATTGGCAATCGACGAGCGCGGCGAGAACGTCTTCCGCGCTGGAACCCATGGTGAACACCGAATGCGGCACGCGAATCATCGCGGTGCCGGGCGTCGCGAGCGTCAGGACGCCGCCCTCGGTCGAAAGTCCACCGGGAACCTCTCGCGCGCTCGAGGCGCGGGTCAGCGGCGCGTCGGTCGGCGCGAGCTCCGGAGGGCTCAACACGACCCCTGCCGACAGCGCGATCACGGCGCGAACGAAGGCGGTCATCGACGTCGCTTCCCCCCGTCGTCGTCCGAGGCGCCCTTTGCTCGCTCCGGAACCCCGGCGTCGCGCCCGAACACCGCGCCCGACGTCGCGTGCGGATGCGGATGGTCGGTTTTCGTGGCGGAAGGATGCGGCGGGGTCTTCGTCGCTTTCGGTTTGTCGGCGAGCCACGCGACGGGTTCGGCGGGCGTGGGCGGAAGCGCCGCCGCGGCCGGCATTTCCGGTGACTCGTGCTTCGCGTCGTCTTGTCGGAGGTGCGCGGTCAGCTGGAACCCGACGATGGCCAGCATTGCGCCGACCGCGATGCCGCCCGTCGCGGCGCGTGCGACCCGCACGCCGGTCGTTTCATGAGCGGCGCCGCGATGCGCTTCGTCGGGCAAGGTCGTCATCGACGAACGCGGTGCCATGCGGAGCGCCTCCGAAAGCGCATTGCCGAACTCCTCGCACGTCTCGAACCGCGCGCGCGGATCCTTGGCCAGCGCGCGCGAGAGAACCGTGTCCGCGTGCGCGTCGATGCCCGCCGTGGGCGCGAGCGGCGGAGGTTCGTCCGTGCCGATCTTGCTCGCGACGGCGACCGCGTCGTCCCCGGGGAACGCGCGCCGTCCGGAGATGGCTTCGTAAAGCGTCGCGGCCATCGAAAACTGATCGCTGCGCGGCGAGAAGCGACCGCCCGACAACGCCTCGGGCGCGCTGTACGCCGGCGTGCCGAGCAACTTGCCGCCCAACGTGAGCGTCGAATCGGGCACGCGCGCGATCCCGAAATCGGCGACCTTCGCGCCGTTCGCGGTGAGAATGATGTTGTCCGGCTTGATGTCGCGGTGGAGCACGCCCGCTTCGTGGGCCGTCGTGAGCGCGCTGCCGAGCTCGCCCGCGAGCCGAGCGGCGGCCATGGGTCCGAGTGGGCCGCGCTCGAGACGATCTTTCAGGGTGCTCCCGTCGAGATATTCGAAGACGAGGTAGAGCCCCGTTTCGGGATCCTCGCCCATGTCGTGGAGCGCGACGATGTTCGGGTGGCTCACGCGCGCCGCGGCCCGCGCTTCCTGGCGCATGCGATCGATGAGCGCCTTCACCTGGTCGTCGGGGACGTCCAGGTCGTCGCGGAGCAGCTTCAGCGCGACGTCGCGGTCGAGCACCGAATCGTGCGCGAGCACGACTCGGCCCATCGCGCCCTGGCCGATGAGACGGAGGGCCCGGTAGCGACCGATTTCCTGAGGCAGAGAGCGCTCGCGCATGAGTCCCGTCGGGAACACATGTATCGCCGAGCCGTCACCCTGCCAACCGAAGAGCCACCGAAGGCGCGGCCTCAGTCGTTCGGATCGTGATGTTCGTCGGGCTTTTCTTGCTTGCCCTTGTCTTTATCGGGGTCCTTGTCGTGATCCCCGTCCTTGTCGCCGTCCCGGTCCTTGTCGTGATCCCCGTCTTTGTCTTTGTCCCGGTCTTTGTCGCCGTCTTTGGGCGGCGAATCGTCGTGACGCGGCGGGTCGCCGTACTCGCTGTGGAGCTTACGCATGAGCTCGTCGCTCATGACCTGCTCGCGGTACGTGGGCATCTCCGGCAAACGGACGTAGAGGCGGACGCCGGCGCGCTGTTCGACGATTTCGATGGCGCCGTTCGTCGCGACTTTTCGGCCCTCGGGGACGAAGCGAAACAGCAAATACGCGGCGTCCGCGTCTTTTTCGGTCACTTCGTAGCTGAGGTCGACTCGCAGATACCGGAGCGCGGCGTTGTACGCCTGCGCTTTGGTGTACCCGCTCTCGGTTTCGACGCTTGCCGACGCGGAACCGCCGAACAAGCACACGAGCAGCGCCGCCCGCGCCCAGGCCGAGAAGGGCCGAACCATGCCCCGTCGGTTATTCCGGCGCGGCACCTTCGGGCAAGTTCGTGGACACCGGCCCCGATTCGAACGCCTCGCGAACCCCGGTGTGCTCCATCAAGAGGCCCACCGCGCCGGTGGCCACGGTCACGAAGAGCTGCGACCCATACATAAGCAGCACGTAAGCGCCGCCCGGTCCCACCACCAGGTCGTTCGGAAAAAACAAGGCGAGCGCCGCGTACATCGAAAATTGGTACGCCCCGAAGAAGCCGGGCGCGTTCGGCACGAGGATGCCCAGCGCGACGACGCCGGTGACGACGATCGATTGCGGCAGGGTGAAATGGTCGAACCCCGAGCCCCACGCGAGGAGCCAATTGCCGGCCGCGTTGATGAGCCAGTACGCGATGGTCGCGCCGACGAACTTCACGGTCACGTCTCCCTTCGCCAGGAAGCGCAGCCCGTCCGCGATGTGCTCGACGCGATCGGCGAGCCACGTCGCGAACTTCGGCGAAACGGCGCCGATCACGCGTTCGGTCATGCGCCGCGCCCAGACCCGCTGCACGAAGAAGATCCCCATGACCAGGAACGCCGTCATGAACACCGCGAGCGCGATGTACGCGCTCTTCGGCACGACGGCCGGCGAGATCGGCAGATTGCCGATGTGGTCCGGCAGAGGAGACAGCGGCGTCGAGAGCGCAAGCCCCACGACGAGCATCGCGCAGAGCACGAGCCCGTCGATGATGCGCTCCGCGGCGATGGTTCCCGTCGCGGCCCAGCCGGAGAGCTCGCCCTTCTTCCGGATCATGAACGGCCGCACGGCTTCGCCGGTGCGCACCGGCAAGAGCGCGATCGCGGCGAACCCGATGAACGACACCGCGACGACGCGGCGGAGCGGCAGCTTCGCGATCGGGTCGAGGAGCAATTTCCAGCGCGCCCCGCGCACGTAAGCGACCGCCGTCCACAACGCCAGATAGGTGAACAGCGTCCACCAGCGCACGTGAGCGAAGCTCGACTTGCTCGGCGCCACCGGGAGCGCGCCCTTGTGCAATAGCCAGCCGAAGCACCCCGCGACGACGAGCGACAGCACGACCTTCCCCGCGTGTCGCCGGAGCCAGCTCCGCGTCTCGGGCGGCGCGTCGTCCCCCGTCGTGCTCACGAGCTCACCGTGCCCGCCAGGATCTCACGCGGTCCCCGTCGCAATAAGAAATCCACTTCGTCCTCACCGTACTTGCTCTGGATGAATCGGATGCCGTCTTGCACTTCTTCGACGTCGGAGACGCGATGCGCATCGCTGCAAGCCGCATGATAGAGGCCGTCGTCGAGGAGTCGCCGCGCGCACTTCTGCGGTTCTTTGCCGTATTTTCCGACGAGCGCCGCGACGTCGAGCAAGGCGACGGCGCCGGTCTCGACCAGGTTCTTCAACCGCTCGTGCGACTTCCAGAGGCTTCGGTAGCGTTCCGGGTGCGCGATCACCGGCAGGATCCGGCGGCGTCGAAGATCGAACAAGCGCTGGGCCGCGGCCGGCAAGAAGTCCACCTCGTAGAACTCGAGGAGCACGGCGCGCCCGCCGGGGTAGAGCAGCGCCTCGCCGTTCACGATGCGCTCGTACACCAGATCGCAGAAGTAGTGTTCGCTCGAGAGGGAAATCGAGGGCAGTCCGGGCGTCGCTTCGACCTGGGCGAGCATGGTCGCGTAGGCGGCTTTGATCCGGTTCGCGTCGTTGTCGAACAAGCCCGGACGCATGTGCGGGGTGGCCACCACTTCGTCGAAACCCGCGCGACCGAGGGCCACGAGCATGGCTATGCCGTCCGCGGCGGTCGTCGCGCCATCGTCGATCCCGGGGACGAAATGGCAATGCAGGTCGACGAACCCGTTCATCGGACGGACCATCCCACGGCGACGGCGGACGGGGTAGCAAACGTCACACGGGGAGGCGTGAATGAGCGCGCGCGGCTCAACCGCGACGGCGTAGGATTCGCTCGCACCCGTCGGCCGCGTCGGACAGCGAACGCTCCGTCGTCTCTCCCGCACCCTCCGCGCACAGAAAGACGTCGATGCCGTCGATGCGCAGGCGCCGAACTGCGGTGCTTCGCGTCATGACGTCCAGGCGAGACGGCAACGTGTCGTTGGCCGGCTCGGATCCGACGAGGAACGGGGCCATCGCCGCGAGCTGCTCGCACTCGGTCGCGAGCCCGGCGCCCGCGATGGCGAGCCCCGCATCGTCGGCGAGGACCAAGGCTTCCAATCCGCCGGTCCGGCGCGCCGCGTCGAGGAGCCGCGCGAGCGCGATCAACGAATCGTCGGTGCGCAACTTTCGGCGGTCGAGACACGGCGGAACCCTGGGCTCTGGGCGGTCACCGAACGGCGGCATCGTGGCGTAGTTGTCGGCGAACGCGCCGCGGGCGGCCAAGTTTCCGGACGTCTTCCGTCCGGCGCTTTCCGCGCTCCTGGGTCTTCTCGCGCCACGTCGAAAGTCGCGGGCGACCGTGGGGCGAGTTGCGGGACGAGGCTCCGGTGCGGTAGACGGGCCGACGCGCGCAATGTCGGCTCCCGATTCGCTCTCCGACCTTGTCGCATCGCGACGAGTCATTCTCTGCGTGGGGTGCGGCGGAGTCGGCAAGACCACCGTGACCGCCGCGCTCGGCGTCGCTGCGGCGCGACAGGGAAAGCGCGTGCTCACCCTCACCATCGACCCCGCGAAGCGGCTCGCGCAGAGCCTCGGGCTCGAGCGCATGACCGGCGACGAGCAAAAAGTCGACGACGCCGTCTTCGCTCGCGCGGGGATGAAAGTGACGGGAAGTCTCACCGTGATGATGCTCGACACGAAGCGCACCTTCGACGATCTCGTCCATCGGTTCGCCTCGAGCGACGAGAAGCGCGATCGCATCCTCAACAATCGCCTGTACCGCTACGTCTCGACGAACCTCGCCGGCACGCAGGACTACATGGCGATGGAGAAGCTCCTGTCCGTCAAGGACGACGCTCGCTACGACATCGTCATCCTCGACACGCCGCCGACGCGGAACGCGCTCGATTTCCTCGAAGCCCCCGATCGGCTCGTCGAGGCCCTCGACGGTCCGGCGATCCGCTGGTTCATCCAGGCCTTCGACGGTTCGCGAAAGTTCAGCCTCAACCTGGTCGCGCAAAGCGTCGCGGTCGTCCTACGCGGCGTCAGCAAGCTGACCGGCGGGGGATTTTTGGAACAAGTCGCGGAGCTCATCACCGATTTGAACGACTTGTTCGGCGGATTTCGAGAGCGCGCCGCGCGCGTCGCCGCGGCGTTTCGCGGCAAGGACGTGGCCTACGTCATGGTGACGAGCCCTGCGCCGCTCGCGATCCGCGAGGTGCGCTATTTCGCCGAGCGCTTGCGCGACGCCGGCATGCAGAGCGACGCGTTCGTCGTGAACCGCGTGAACACCGCGCCGCCGTCGCGTCCCGGGCCGGCCGAGATTCGCGCCGGGCTCGAACGCCATGCGCTGTCGCTCGGTCCCGACGCCGAAGGGCGAATCGCCAAAGCCCTCGACGACGAAATCCGGCTCGCCGAGCGCGACGCCGGGAACCTCGCGGACGTGACGGCGCTTCGCAACGGCCTTTCCGCGAGCGCGCCGATCGTGCAGCTCGCGTCGCTCCCCACCGACGTGCACGACATCGCGTCCCTCGCCGGCATCGCCGACGTGCTCTGTCCGGCGCCCTGACCGGGTTCCGCGGGCGCTATTTTCGTCGCGAACGCGCGCGGAAATGCACGATGACCGGCACCGCCGTGAAATCGAACGCCGCGCGGATCTGATTGGCGACGAATCGCCGGTAGCTCGCCTTCACCGCTTCGGGGTGGTTGCACATGATGATGAACACCGGCGGCGCGATCTCGGCCTGCGTGATGTAGTAGAGCCGCGGCGCGCGGCCGCCGTGCGTGGGCGGCGGTTGCTTCTCGAGCACGTTCGCGAAAAACCGGTTGAGCTCTCCGGTCGGCACGCGCCGGTTGTAGGCGTCCCAGGCTCGAAGGAGCAGCGACTTCAGCTCGTTCAAGCCCTCGCCGCTCTTCGCGCTGACGACGACCGTCGGCGCCCAGCTCGCGAAGTGGAGCACGTCGTGCGCGGCTTGTTCGATCTTCGACTTTTCGTGGCGCTCGAGCAAATCGCTCTTGCTCAACCCGACGATGGTCGCGCGCCCGCGCGCCGTCGCGAGCCCGAGCAAGCGCGCGTCTTGTTCGGCGACCGGTTCGGTCGAGTCGGCGAGGAGCAACACGACGCCGGCGCGCCCGACGGCCCGGATCGCGCGCATCACGCTCGCCGATTCGACGGCGCCGGTGACCTTGGTGCGCCGCCGGATCCCGGCGGTGTCGACCAGAACGCACTCGCGTCCCTTGATTTCGATACGGGTGTCGACGGGGTCGACGGTCGTGCCGGGCTCCGAGTCGACGAGCGAGCGCTCTTGGCCGGAGAGTCGGTTGAAGAGCGACGATTTTCCCGCGTTCGGCCTGCCGACGATCGCGATGTGGGGCAGGCCTTCGTCGCCCGCGTCCGGTGCGTCGCCGGTCGGTCGCGGCAACACTTCGACGAGCCGCGCCTCGAGTTGCGCGAGGCCACGTCCGTGCGAGGCGGACACCATGAACACGTGGTCGAGACCGAGCGAATACAGTTCGTTCCCCTCGAGAGCGCGCTCGGCGGTGTCGGCCTTGTTCGCGACGTACAAGACCGGCTTGTCCGAGCGACGGAGCAGCGCCACCGCTTCGCGATCGGTCTGCGTCGGAGCGACGGTCGCGTCGAGGATGCACAAGATCGCGTCGGCCTCCGCGATGGCGGCTTCGACGTGGCGCGCGATGCCGCGCCCGATCGCTTCGGTGCTCGACGGATCGAAGCCGCCGGTGTCGACGATGGTGACGTCGCGGCCATGCAGATGCGCGTCGGCGTAGTGACGATCGCGCGTGACGCCGGGTTCGTCGTGCACGATGGCGAGGTCTTTTCCGACGAGGCGGTTGAAGAGCGTGCTCTTGCCGACGTTCGGCCGACCGACGATGGCGACGATCGGCGTCATTTCGAGCGGGATCCGCCGGAGCTCGGTTTCAGCGTAGGCAACTCGTAACCGAGCTCCGAGAGCTGCCTCGGGACGCTCTTCCAGCGCTCGGTGACGCGAACGAAGAGCTCCAAGTGGATTTTTTTGCCGAGCATCTCTTCGAGTCGCTTGCGCGCGCCGATGCCGATCTCTTTGATCATCGAGCCGCCGCGGCCGACGAGGATCGCGCGCTGGCCCGTCTTTTCGACGTGGATCGTCGCCTTGATCACCGTGACCTTCTCGCCTTCCGAGAACTGCTCGACCGAGACCGCGACCGCGTGCGGCACTTCGCTCGCCGCGTGCAAGAGCACTTGTTCGCGGACGTACTCACGAACGAAGAACGTCATCGGGCGATCGGTCAGCGTCGACTCGTCGTAGCCGCCCGTGCCTTCCGGAAGCCGTTCCACGATCTCGCGAAGCACGCCGTCGAGCCCGTCGGCGTTGCGTGCGCTGATCGGAATCGTGGTCTCGATGGGGCGAATTTCCGCAAGCGCCGCCATCATCGGAAGGAGCCGCGCCTTGTCCTTCACGAGGTCGATTTTGTTGATCACCACCAGGATCGGAACCCCGGTCGGGCTCTCTCCGAAAATCTTGCGGTCCTCGTCCAAGAGAGGCGTCTTTTCGGCCTTGTCCCTCGATTTCGCGATCGACGTCACGTCGGTCATGAACACCACGAGATCCGCGCCGCGCTCCGCTTCTCGCGCCGAGGCGTTCATGCGGCGTCCGAGCTCGGTGTGCGGGCGGTGCAGTCCCGGCGTATCGACGAAGGCAATTTGCGCATCCGGCAGGTTCAAGACGCCGAGGAGCGCGTCGCGAGTCGTCTGCGGTCGGGACGACACGATGGCGAGGGGTTCGCCGAGGACGGCGTTCAAGAACGTCGACTTTCCGACGTTCGAGCGGCCGACGATCGCAACGGTTCCGAATCGCATTGAGGGAGGGGTTTCGCTTTTTGCTCGCCGGGGGTGGTCTGCTAAGGTCCGCGGCCGCCGGACCCTCTTTCATCCATGACCGACGACGTTGCAACGACTGACGCACTCCGCGAGGGGATTGGCGCCGGAAACACGCTCGAAGAATCACCGGAGGTCGACGACGAGCGCGTCGTTCCCGACCCGAACGAAGGCGGCAGTCGCCGGCTTTTGCTCGGCGGCGCGCTCGCGCTGTCGCTCGTCACCCTGTTCGGCACGATCACCGCGAGCGGGATCTGGGAGCCCCCCGAGCTCAAGGTCGCCGACCTCGCGCGGCGCATCGCCGTCACGTTGATGGGCGCGAAGAGCCTCGCGCTCGAGGGCTCGGCGAACTACGTCCCCACGGCAGGCGAGCTCGGGCGCGGCGAGCTGCCGTACACGTCGGTCGCCCTCGGGCTCAAGCTGTTCGGCCTTTCCGAGTGGGCCGGCCGTCTCCCGATGGCCCTCTGGGGGCTCGCGGGCGTCCTCGCGACGTATCTCTTGCTCGCGCGTCTCGTCGACAAGGCGTCCGGCGCGTTCGCGGCGATCGTGCTCATCACCACGCCGCTCTTCTTCTTGCAGGCCCGGTCGATGCTCGGCGAGGTCGTCACGATGTCGGCGCTGGCGATCGCGACGGCGGGGTTCGCGCTCGCCGTGTTCGACGCGCGCCCGAAGCCGGGTGCCCGGTTCGCTTTTTGGCTCCTCGGCGTCGCCGGCGCGGCTGCCGGCTTCGGGTCGCGGGGCGTGCTCATCGGCGTTGCCTTGCCGGCGGGCTCCGTCGCGCTCGCGTGGCTCATCCGGCGTGCGTCCGGCGCCCAGCGCGACCGTCTCGGCGCGATCTTCGGAGTGCTCACGCTGCTCTTCGGGCTCGCGGCGCTCGGGCTCGGCATTCGCGCGCTCGTGGTGACCGGCGATCACGAATTTTCGCGCATGCTCGGCGCGACGCTCGATACGAAGTTTCCGCGTCCGACCCACGACGCCGTCGTGCTCGAGCTCGGGCACGCACTCTTTCCATGGAGCGCGCTCGTGCCGCTCGCCCTCGGGCGGCTCTTGAGCTCGCCCCCCGTCGAAGAAAACGACGCGTTCGAGCGTGAATCCGCGGCGCGCTTGCTGCTCCTCGTCGTGGCCGTCGTGGCGTTCGGCACCTACGACTTGCTGGCGCCGACGCTCGGCGTCCTTCCGTTCGGCGCGGTCTTCGCGCTCGCCGGCGCGGTCGCCTTGATGATCCGCGATTTCGAACGCGGCGCGCCGGGCTCGCGCACCGTCGCGCTCGCGGTCGTCGCGTTCCTCGTGCTCCTGTGCATGGACTTCAAGAATTTCCCCGAAAAAGGGCTCGTCCCGTTCGGCGTGGACGACGCGAAGTTCCCCGACAGTTTCAAAGAGCGCGGGACCCAGATCATCGTGGCGGGGACGGTCCTGTTCGGCGCGCTCTTCGCGCTCTTCTTCGTCGAGCGCGACGAGGGCGAGCCGGCGTTTGCGAAAAAGAGCTACCTCGATTGGCCGCGCTCGCTCCGTCGCGTCCTCGACGGCAACGTGCTCTTCGGTCTCATCGCGCTCGAGGTCGGGCTCGCCGGGTTCGCCGTCGCCACGTTCGTGAGCGACCGATGGACGCACTGGGCGGCGCTCGCGACGTTGACCGTGCCGGTCCGGCTCGCCGCCGAATACGGCCCGTTCGCGCTCCCGGTCGTCGTCCTCGTTCCGACGATGATGGTGTTCGCCCGCGATCTCGCGCGCGTCGTGCTCCGCAAACTCAGAGTCACCCGCGGCGCGGCCGCCCTCTGTTCCATCGCGGCGTTCGGCGCCGTGATGAGCTTCGGCTACTACCACGCACTCGCGACGCAAATGTCGCCGAAGGAAGTGTTCGAGTCGTTCCGGCGCTTCTCGCGCCCCGGCGAAGAGCTCGCGATGATGGGCGCGGGAACCGCGGGCGCTCGCTACTACGCGCACCGCGACGTGCCGACGTTCGCCTCGCCGCAAGAAGGCTTCAATTGGCTCGTCGAAAAAGACGGCTCGCGGCGCTGGCTCGTCGTTCGCGCCAACGACATCGCGCAGGTCAATTCCCTCTTCCGCGCCCACAAGGCGCCCGCCCGGAACCTGCCGGTCCTCGACGCCCGCTCGAGCGAGATCATGCTCGTGTCGAATGAGTTACGCCCAGGGGAGACCAACCAGAATCCCTTTTCGCAATGGCTGCTCGATTCGCGTCCGGTACCGGCGCGTCACGTCGATGCGGACTTCGGCGGACAACTCCACGCCATCGGTTGGGACATCACGACGCCGGACGGCGCCGTGGCCGACACCGTGCGCGCCGGGAAGAGCTACGTCTTTCGTCTCTATTACGAGGTCACGCGTCCCGTCACCGGCGAGTGGCAGACCTTCATTCACATCGACGGCTATCAGCGTCGCTTCAACGGCGACCACGACACGCTCGACGGCAAGTACCCGTTCCATCTGTGGCATCAAGGTGACTTCGTCGTCGACACGCATCCGTTCGAGCTCGAGCCAAACTTCACCGCGGGAACGTATGAAGTTTTCTTCGGTCTCTTCCATGGCGACCAGCGCTTCCACGTGACGCGCGGCGGGGAAGCGGACGATCGCGTCCGCGCCGGCGCGCTGGAGGTGCGATGACTCCCGACAGGGCGTAGTTGCGTCGGCCAGGCCGACGAGCGCGCGCGTCACCGCGCGTCACGAAAGCTCGCGGAAACACCGGGCAGCGCTGAGAAAAAGGAAGCGTGACACGAGGAGTCCACGGGGCTAAGCCGGTGAACGTGAAGAACCGCATTCCGAGCGACTCGCAAGCGCCACCGGATCTGCACCAGAACCGGCGTAGCCACGACCGTATCCCCGTGGCCTGGTCCGTCGACTGCGAAACCGAAGACACGTTTCTGTACGCGTCGATCCGAAACATCTCCGAGCTCGGTATTTTCGTCGCGACGCGCGAGCCGCTGCTCATCGGAACCCGGATGACGTTGCGATTCGCGTCGCCCGGCGGGGGCCAGACCTTCGCACTCGCGGGCGTCGTGCAATGGATCAACCCGGTGCGCCTCCTCGCGGAAAACCGGAATCCGGGCATGGGCGTGCAGTTCGTCGAGCTCACGTTGGAAGACCGCGAGCGCCTCGTCGAAGCGATCCGCACGATCGCCTACGTGCGCGAAATCACGAACTGAGGGCTTTTATTTGGGGCGCCCGGCCCGTCGCGCGCGACCCTGTGGGAACTCACTCGCCGGGGGCGGCGCTCGCGGACGGCTTTGCCGGCGCCGCGGCGGCGGGGGCGTCCGTCGCTGCGGGCGGCGACAGCGCGTCGAGCGCTTGCCGCGCTCGCGCGCTGTACGTCGGCACGGCGAGAAGGGCCGTGTACGAAATGCGCGCGCGGTCGACGCGCCCGAGCGCCGCGTAGCACGCCGCCGCCGCGAACCGCGCCGCGTTTCGCGCCGCCGCGGACGGGTCGCGGACCGCGACGTCTTCGTAGTGGGCGAGGTCGTGGCCGCAGCCGCCCGCGGCGTTCGACCCGCCGGTCGTCGTTGCTGCGCCGCCGGCCATTGCCGCGCTGCCCGCGCCGAGTCCGTCGGCGCTTGCGCCCGCGGGTCCGGACTCGTCCGCGACGGGCGGTGGCGCCGCGAAGGCCTGAGTCGGCCTGTCGCGTTTGGCGAGCTCGGATTCTTCCATGGAGCCCTTGGCGGCACGGCGATCGAGATCCGCGCCCGCCGTCGGCGACGCCGGCCGCGCCTCTCGCTCCGCGAGGTCGTCGTGCGGCGCGTCGGCGCGCGACTTCATCGCGACGCGCGCGGGCGTCTCCGCGATGGCCGGCGCGGCCGCGCTCGGCGCGGGCGGCGGCTCGTTCAGCGGCAGGACCGTGACGGCTTCTTTCTCGGACTCCGGGACGCCGCGCTCCGTCACCTGGACGGAGCTGGTCTCGCCGGGTTTCACCCTCAAAAATAAAAGACTCGAACCGACCATCAGCATCAAGAGCGCCGCCATGGCGAGCTGCGGCCGCATCGCGTAGCCGGCGATGATCGACACGAACGTCCCGAACCGCTGCCGGAGCGGACGGCCGGCGCGAGCGGCTGCCTCGGCGGCGAGGATCCGCTCTTCGAGATCCGCGGGAGGCTCGACCAGCGGCAGGTTCCCGACCTCGCGCGTCGCGCGGAGCTCGGAATACAGCGCCTTCGCGTGCCCGGATTGCTCGAGGTGGCGCAACGCGGACGCTCGCGTCAGCTCGTCGAGCTCGTCGTAGAGGAGGTCGAGCACGACCTTGTCGAACTTTTCCGAGTCCACGACTTACCCGGCCCTCATCGCAACGCCCTCGCGTACTCTTCGAAATTCGAGAGCGCCATGCGTAACCGCTCGAGAGCGTAGCGCATTCGACTCTTGACGGTGTTTTCCGGCGTGCCGGTCACCTCGGCGATTTCCTTGAAAGGTAGGTTCGCAACCTCGCGGAGCAAGAACACCTCGCGCTGGTCGTCGGGGAGCGCCTCCACCGCGGCGACGATCGAGCGCCGCATCGCGGTCCATTCGGCCGCGCGCTCGACGTCGCTCTCGGTGCTCGAGCTCGGAACCACCTCGAGCAGCGTGCGCGAACCGTCCGAGGTCTCCGTCGGTGCGTCGAGCGACGGGTGGCGGCGCAGCTTCATCTTCCGCGAATGGTCGATGCAGAGATTTCTTGCGATCGTATAGAGCCACGTCGAAAATCGAGCCTCGTGCTTGAAGTCCGAGGCGCGCTGCACGACGCGCAGAAACGCTTCTTGCGTGATGTCTTCGGCCGCGGCTTGCGACCGAAGATGTCGCAGTACGAAATTGTAGAGCGGCGCCTTGTGTCGTCGGACGAGGAAGGCGAACGCGCTCGAATCGCCGCGCTGGTAGCGCAACATGAGCGCCTCGTCCGCCGCAGCGCTCGAGGCCTCCGCCAAGGATTACGTCTCCAAGATCCGCTGAGATGGGGAGCTCGATCGTGCGCTGGCCACAGTCGGCCGCGCAAGATCCGCCCGCGATCGATCGCTCGAACTCGAACGACCAGGTCCGTACTCTGCCAGGAAAGGCGCGGTGCTGCGAGACAGAACACTCGTCGAGAGGTTGCTCGCGATCGCGCCGCGTGCGTCTGAACCCAATGCGACGGGGCCTGCGGAGTCCAATCGACGTGCGCGGTCGTCTCGTCGTCGTGCCAGTCCTCGGCGTCGCGACTTGCCGCGACGACGCGATCGTCCTCGGAGCGTGCGACGTTTGGGGGGCCATGGTTCGGCGTTCGGCGACTTCGTGAAGGGGGGAAGCGTCCCCTCGCTCCGGCGAGGCGGGAGGACGGGCGCAGGAAGGCCACAGAGCGAGACCCGGCGAGCGCCGCACGACGATGCTGCGACGGTCGGTGTGCGCGGCGTTTTGCCGCCATGCCTCCTGAGACGTGCGAAGCCACTCCACGGTCTTCGGAGGCTTCGAAGAGCTGCCGTGGCGGGGGCAAGTACCCCCAAGAAAAATGCCGTTTCGTCCCCTCTTCTTCGGTTGCGACGCACTGCGCACATCCTGGTAAGGTTGTGTGCGCTAAACGGCCTGGCATCGGTCGCTCGATGCCGATGCCGGTGAGACTAGTTCACTGAGAGAGGGTCCAGTAATGAG
>DATBBD010000148.1:0-4804 GCA_036271175.1 Polyangiaceae bacterium
CGGCGTGTTGCCGATGGAAGCCGCGGCGTTTCAGATCGCCGCGTACGTGCACGACCTCGGCAAAATGAGCGCGTATCATCTCACCGCGCTGAACGTGTCGGAGTACGACGGCCACAAAACCGCAGCGTCGAAGGCGTACAAGGCACCGCTTCGGTTGATGGAAGCCGTCGAGCTGCCGCGCGAAGCGACGCAGGCGGTCGAGTCGATGTACGAGCGCTTCGACGGCAAGGGGTTGCCGGGCGCCGCGGCGGGCAAAGAGATCCCGCTCG
The DNA here is from genome assembly GCA_036271175.1 of Polyangiaceae bacterium. Classification (GTDB taxonomy): domain Bacteria; phylum Myxococcota_A; class Polyangia; order Polyangiales; family Polyangiaceae; genus DASZVB01. The sequence goes on from DATBBD010000148.1 coordinate 270, forward strand.
GCGCGCGGCTCCTCGCGATCGCCGACACCTACGCCGATCTCACCCAGAACCCGAAGAACCCCTATCGAAAGACGTTGCGACCCGTGCAGGCGTGCGAGGTGCTCGCCAAGTACAAAGGGTCCATTTTCGACCCGAACCTCGTCGACTTGTTCAAGCACACCGTGACCGGCGACGACGTGAAGGCGCGACTCCTCGCGAATCGCAACGTCGCGCTCGTCGTCGATCCCGATCCGGAAGAGACGACGGTGCTCGAGCTCCGGATGATCGAACAAGGGTTCGAAGTGCGCATCGCGCGCACCGCCGACCAAGCGATCAAGTTGCTCGAAGTCGGCGACATCGAGCTCGTCCTCTCGGAGCTCGATCTGAAACCGCAGGATGGGTTCGCGCTCCTCGGCGAGGCGCGAAAGCACGACTGGGGAAAGCGCATTCCGTGGGTCGTGGTGACCGCGCGCGGCTCGAGTGCGGACGCCAAGCGCGCGTTCGATCTGGGCGCGGCCGACTACATGACGAAGCCGGTCGCGACGGATCTTCTGGTCGCCAAGCTGAAGCAAATCATCGAGCGCGAGGACCGCGCGCGCGCGCCTCGCGGCGTCGGAGGGTCGCTCACCGAGATGGGTTTGCCGGAAATCGTGCAGGTGCTCTGGCACGGTCGGAAGACGGGTTCGCTGAAGATCCGCGCCGGCGCGAATTCCGGCGAGATCCACTTCGTCGACGGCGCCATCTTCAACGGCATGTGGGGCACCCTGCGCGGCGAAGAGGCGGTGTACGCGATGCTCACGCTCACCGAAGGCGATTTCAGCCTCGATCCGTCGTTTCGCGCCGCTCAAGCCGTCATCCAGGCGAGCCCCGAGGCGCTCTTGCTCGAAGGGATGAGACGCCTCGACGAGTCGGGGCGCTGAGCAGGCGTAGGTGTGGTACCCTGATGATTCGGAGTGAGACTGTGGGAAAAGTCCCGTCGCCCTTGGTCGGCTTCAATAACAATGTGAAGCACAAGGGGCGGATCTTCCATGTTCAAACGGAAGATTCCGGCGTCAGGAAGCCGCACATCGTGACGCACCTGTTCGCCGACGGCGGACGCATCATCGAGAGCACGCGTACCGACTACGCCGAGCACCTCGGTCGCGAGGACATGGCGACGGTCGTGCGCCGCATGATGAAGGAGCAGCACAAGGCGATGTTCATCGCGCTCCGCGATGGGCAACTCGATCGCAAGATCGACAGGCTGTGCGGACCGGTCGCCGAAGCCATCGCCGACGAGGTCGCCGTGGCGTCGTCGGCGGCGGCCGTGCTCTCGAAAATGCCGTCGAGCTCGTCGGAGCTCGTCGCGGTCAGCTCGCGGCGCGCCGCACCCGAGCCGGGCCTGCCGACGGATTCGTCCGACCGGCGCTTGCCGCCGTCGCTCACCGAGCTGGTCCTTTCGGATCTCGACGCCGCGAGACCGCGCGGCGCACCGATCGCGCCTGCGACATTTCCGAATGGTCGCCCCGCGTCGCGCGGAACGCCCGCTCACGGCACGCCCATCGTCACCGGTCGTTCCCCATCGGGCCGCTACGCGGCCTCGCGGCCCGCCGCCATTTTTTCCCCCGCCAGCGCCGAAGAAGCGCCGTCGATTTTCGGGGGCTCGCCGATCAGCGAACAGTCCCTCGACGAGGTCATCCTGAGCTACCTCGCGGAAGACCTCGACGGATCTCCCGACGACTGATCGAGCTCGCGGAGCGCGCTCAAGCTCTCTTCTTCGGTTCCGTCATAGCTCTCGTCGAGCCACGACTGAAGGATCTCTCGCGCGAGCGCGGGGGTCGTGACGCGGAGGCTCAAGGCGAGCACGTTCGCGTCGTTCCACTTCCGCGCGCCCCGCGCCGTCTCGGCGTCGGCGCAGAGCGCGGCCCGTATTCCAGCGACCTTGTTGGCCGCGATCGTCACGCCGGTTCCCGTCCAGCAACAGACGATTCCGAAGTCGGCGTTTCCGCGTGCGACCGCTTCGGCGACCGCGACGGCGGTTGGTGCCCAAGGTTCTTGCTTCCCCGACGCCACCGCGCCGAAGCGATCCAAGTGATGCCCGCGCTCTTCGAGGAAGCGGAGGAGCTCGCCGATCAAAGGGAGGTTTTCGTCCGCGCCGACCGCAACATGCATGAAGCCACTCTACCGCCGCGAAGGGCGGGAGCGGAGACGCTTTCGAGTGGGTTTTTTCGACGCCACCGCCGAGCGCCGTTCCGTTCAATCGTCGGCGGGCTGCTCGGGAGCGACGGCGCCGAACAACCCGACGGTAGCGAGCCCAGCGATCAGAATCAGCACCAAGCGGTCCACGGCGGGTGCGCCGATTTCCGCCAACACCAGATTAGCGCTGAGCCCGAGGACGGCGATCACCACCAGCACCGCGGCGGTGTTCTGGCCGCTTCGAGAAGTCGACCTCGACATGCATCGCTGAATAGTTGGCCCATTGGCACCGAGAGGTTTCCCCACGGTTGCACTTCATGACGTGTTTTGGACATGTGGCGGAGACGGGGCGCTTCGCCGCGGGGCATTCGAGGCGACGTGACCGACGTCGGGCGCCTCGTCGCCGCTCAGATGCCGTTAGCCGAGAAATATGGGGCAAGCGGCCCCCTCGAAACGTGCGTCGCAGTTCGCCTTCGAATGGGGCCATCCGATGCCTCAAGTTTCGGCCATGAGTCGAGCCTTGCTTCCCGGCGGATTCTTGCCGCAGCTTGACGGAGAAAGGGCCGGGGTGTACCTCCGCGTGCCCGTGCGGGCCGCCCGCGTGGGCCGTCGGAAATTGCGCCCCAACCTTCCGGTGAGGTAGCCAAGCGGTTAGGCAACGGTTTGCAAAACCGTCATACGCGGGTTCGAATCCCGTCCTCACCTCCGCAAAACTCGTCGAGGTCCACGGTGCCCACGGAAGCTCTCCACCAGCTCGGGCGACAGCTTTATCGCCGGATGCGCGCCACGTGCGAGGAGTACGCGCTCCTCGAGCCGGGCGACCGCATTCTCGTCGCGGTGAGCGGCGGCAAGGACAGCTACACGCTCGCCGAGTTGCTCCACCGGCTCGCCGCGCGCTTGCCGTTCTCGGTCGAGCTCGTCGCGGTCCACCTCGACCAGGTGCAGCCGGGTTACGACGGGAGCGGTCTCGTCGGGTGGCTCGAGTCGCGCGGTTACGCCTTCGAGATTTTACGCGAAGACACTTACTCGGTCGTCACGTCGAAGCTCGACGAAGGCGCGACGTACTGCTCGCTCTGTTCGCGGCTCCGGCGCGGCATTCTGTACACCGCCGCCGAACGACTCGGGTGCAACAAGATTGCGCTCGGGCATCACCGCGACGACGCGCTCGAGACGTTTCTGTTGAACTTCATGTTCTCCGGCAAGCTCCAAGCAATGCCGGCGAAGTACGTCACCGACGACGGACGCTTTCGCGTGATCCGTCCGCTCATTCAATGCCCGGAGTCGCTCATCGCCGAGTACGCGCGGCTCTCCGAGTTCCCGATCTTGCCGTGCAACCTGTGCGGCAGTCAGCCGAACCTCCAGCGCGACAGCATGACGGCGCTCATCGACTCGCTCGAAAAGAACCATCCCGACGTGCGCAGCGTCATGGCCGCCGCGCTCGCGAACGTCGTGCCGACCCATTTGCTCGACCGCGATTTACTCGACGCGTGGAGTCAGCGTCGCTCGCAGCCCGACGAGAAGAACAAGCTCGGAATCGCCAAGGAGCTGCACGCCGCTGCACTCCCCGTGATGAGCGGCGCCCGGCGGCTTCCTCTGATTTGAATTCCTCTTTTTCTGATCTCTCTTTTCCTGATCTCTGCGTCCTCTGCGTCTCTGCGGTTCAAATTCTGCGGACGTGGAACGAAGAGAGAGATGAACCGCAGAAGAGGCAGAAGAGGCAGAAGAGGCAGGGATTATTGGGCGGCGTAGAAGCGGCGCGCAGTGTCGAGGCGGCGCTCCGCGCTTTGCGAAAGTGACGTGGTGCTCGTAAACTAGGGGATCCTACATGAGAGGTTCCGCGGTTCGGGCGTGGTGTTTTTGGGGGGTTACCTTGCTCGGCGCGTGCAGTCGCAGAGACGCCGCGGTCCGGGCGAACGCGAAACCCGCGACCGCCGCAGCCGCGCCGGTGACGCTGAACGCCGTTCCCGCGGCGGCGAATTCGGCGCTCGGGAGTGTGGGGTCGCCTCCGACCACCGCGGTGGCCGTCCGGGGCGCGAAGCCCGTCCCGCCGACGACCGCGACGCCAGGGAACCCAGGAGAAGACTTCATCGAGTCCGGGCGCGAGCTCTTCCGCGTCGCCGCTTGTGGCGGCACGAGCGACGTCCCCGCGAAGCTCGATCGATGGCTCGTCGACAACCACTGCACGCTCCTCACGCGCATGTACGAGGCGTACAAGGCGCGGTGGCTCGCGAAGGCGGAACCGTTTCTCTCGGGCGTTCGCCCTTCGGGCTTACCGACGACGGTCGTCTATCCGTTCGGCGGCGGTGATCTCGTGACGGCGCTCGCCGTGTTCCCGGACGCCACGGATTTCACGACGATCTCGCTCGAACCCGCGGGCGACG
>DATBBD010000149.1:0-10690 GCA_036271175.1 Polyangiaceae bacterium
GAATCCGGCCGCTTCGCGAACCGATCGATACCGCGCTCGAGCAAGTCCAAGAAGAGCGCGTGCGCGGCGGCCGAGTGCGACTCGTCACCTTCGATGAATGCGTTCAGCGCCAGCCCGGTGAGCGCCGCGACGACGAGCGTCGAGAGCGGCTCGGTGCGATCCGGATCTTCGGGGTCGATGTGGAGCGAGTTCGCGACGCCCTCGGCGACCAATCGATGATGTTCGCGCCGGAGCGCGACGGCCTGGTCGCGAACCTTGCTGTCGTTCCTGAGCTCGCTCCAGATACCCAGCTCGAACCCGATGTTTTGGCCGTCTTCGGCGCTCCACGCCTTCCGGATCGCCTCGACCACCGCTCGCCCGGTGCGCTCGCTCATGGCGCCTAGAGAATCGCGAACGCGCGCGAGGTGCTCGGCGTAAGCGAAGCGCTGCGCTTCGCGGACCAACGTCATCTTGTCGTCGAAGTAGTGATAGATGACGCTCTTCGGGATCCCGATCTCGCCGGCGATCTCCGCCGTCGTGGTGTCGAAACCAGAGCGCGAGAAGCATCGCACCGCGGCGCGAAGAATCGCGGCCACTCGGGGCTTCGACCAGTCCACGCTGCGCGTACTCGCCGCCGTGCGCGCCGATTGCGCTTGAGAATGGGGGACGCCTTCGGTCTCCGATTCGCTTTCAGGAACGAACTCTTCCGAATGAGGAGTGTTGGGCTCTGACATCGCTTCCTCTCAGGGTTCTCATCAGCCACCGGCCGATTTCGGCAAGCTTCGAACCCCAGCTAATGGCGAAATTAGCAAGATCGGTGCCTGGAGCCCTCAGGCCTCGAATCCCCGGATAGCGCGACCAACTGGCCGGGCCCGCCGCAGAAAGAGTGGAGCTGGAGCGCTCCGGCTCCGATTTGGAGCATTTTAGCTCCTCCCAAATCCAAGGATGGAACGGTCGGGAACGGCAAGGCCCTTCGGCCGTCGACGACCGGATCAGCGCCGCGACAGCCCGTGGCGTCGCATCAAGCGCTCCAGCGATTTGCGGTGGATCCCGGCGTGGTCGGCGGCGCGGTCCAGGTCCTCGTAAGCGCCGAGCAGCCCCGCGAGGTACTCGCGCTCGACGGCCTGGCGGGCGTCGCGGAGCGACAGGCCATCGTGGTTCGTCGGTACAGCCGGCTGCCCCACCGGCGCCGCGGGACGATTGCTCGGGCGCACCTGCTCGAGTTTCTCGAACGACCCGCGACGGAGCACGAGAGAGTTCGACAGGGCCGCGGCCCGCCGGACGATATTTCGGAGCTCGCGAACGTTCCCCGGCCATCCCTGTTCCTTCAAATAGGCCACGGCGTCGGTGCCGAGCGACCTCGGCGGCCCGTCGAGCCGGTCGAGGATGAGGCCGGCGAGCATCGGGACGTCCTCGCGGTGCTCCCGGAGCGGCGGCATGCGAACCACCACCTCGGCGAGGCGATAGAGCAAGTCCTCGCGAAACGTGCCGTCGTCGACCATCGCCGCGAGATCGCGGTGGGTCGCGGCGATGACACGAACGTCAACCTCGGTCGGCGCGCCGGCGCCGATGGGTGTCACCTCCTTCCGCTCCAGCACGCGAAGCAGCTTCGGCTGCAGCTCGAGCGGCAGCTCGCCGATCTCGTCGAGGAAGATCGTGCCGCCGTGCGCGCGCTCGAACGCTCCCGAGCGGCTGCGATCGGCGCCGGTGAACGCGCCGCGCTCGTGTCCGAAGAGCTCGGCTTCGACGAGGTTCTCGTTGACCGCGCCGCAATCGAGAATCACGAACGGCGCGTTCGCACGCGACCCGGCCTGATGGATGCCGCGAGCCGCGATTTCCTTTCCAGTCCCGGTCTCACCGACGATGAGACACGTCAAGGCGACGCTCGACACCTTTTCGAGCAGCGCGAACACGCCGCGCATGACCGGCGAAGAGCCGTAGAGCTCGCCGAAGCGATCGGACTCCGACTCGCCGAGCGGCACCCAGGTGTGCGACGGCTCGAAGATCACTTCCGAATCGCCGAGGCAGAGGCGCATGCCGGGCTCGATGGGTGCCTCGAACACGCGAACGCCGTCGACGAAGGTGCCATTGGTGGAGCCGAGATCGCGGACGACGTAGCAATCGCCTCGCGCCACCACTTCGCAATGATGACGGCTCACGGTGTCGTCGGTGAGACACAGATCGTTGCTGCCGGCGGACCCGACGCTGGCGCGAGCGGCGAGTACGTCGCACTCGGCGCCCTGATCGGGACCGATGACGACACTGAGCCTCAGCCGGTGCTGCGAGAGCTGGCCGGGCACGGTGTCGAGCACCAGCCCCTGTTTCAACGAGCGACGCTTCGTGAGCGTCTCCGGCAGCATCATCCTACCTTCTCGCTCGGCGGCTCGAGACCCGGCGATGCCTCAGCCGTCGAACAGCGGCGCTCTCGGGAGGGCCGCGTCTGCGTCGAACAGGTCGTCGCCACCGACGAAAGCGTAGCCCCGTCGGGCTTCGTAAAGAAGACGCTCGCACGCCGAAACGAGGACCGGGTTGTGGGTGGGACGAAACCAACGATCGACGGCGTTCCTGTGCAGTTCGAACGCGCGTTCGTCGCCCTCCTCGAGAGCGAGGCGCGCGCGCGCCTGATGTAAGAGCCCGAGCGTGACGGGCCCGCGGCCGGCGCCGCTCTCTTCGATGGCCCGCTCGAGCTCGCGACGCGCGAGGGCGACGTCACCCATGCCCGAGAGCGACCGAGCGTGTTGAATTCGCGCGAGGAGCGTGAGGCGAGCGAAACCGCGGTCGTCCGGCTCGAGGCCGTCGAGAAACGTGCGCGTCAAGGTCTCGGCGCGTGCATGGTCGCCGACGGAATTGTAGACGTCCGCGAGCACCCCGATCGCGATCGAGCGCCCCGAAAAGTCGAGGCTCGCGACGGGCTCGAGCAAGCTCCGGGCGGCGCGATACTCTCCGCGGAACCTGAGACAAGCGGCGCGCGCGATGCGCTCGTAACCTTTCAGCGACGAAATTTCCCGCGACAGTGCCGCCAGGCGCGCGGCGGTCCACTTCAAGCCGACGATGTTGCCCTGTTCGATGTGGGTGCCGAGGAGCGCGACGGGCTGCCAGACCTGGACTTGCCACGCCGACCCGCGCTCGATCGCGTAGCTTTCGACGCGCTCGCCGTAGCGGTTCCCTTCGACGCGCTCGCCGCGGCGGAGGTAGTAGAGCATGCGAAGCTGGTCGCCGATCATGTCGTACGGACGCAGATCGAGGCGCTCGAGGCGCTCGGCGTAGTCGAGCACGTCGCAGCCATCGCGCAGCGCTTCAGCGGTGCCGATCGCGGCGAGAGCGCCGCCGATCATGAGCCGCCGCGCCGCGTCGGGGAATCCGACCCGACCGTCGCGGCGCTCGAGCTCACCCAGAACCGCCACGAGCTCCGAACGCGCCTTGCCGAATCGACCCCGGCACAAGGCCTCCAGACCTGCGACGTATCGATAGGTCAGGCTCGCGGCGTTGCGTCCGTGCACATGCGGCTCGAGGGCCTGCAAGATGCGGCGCACGCCGGGGACGTCGAGGCACACCGCGGCAGAGGTCGACAACGACGCCGCGCAGATCAGAAACAAGGCGACCCCGCCCGGCCGATTCGTCCCGGAGCTCGCCGCGCCGGCGCCGCTCCACCTGCCGAGCAGCTCGAGCGCTTCGGCGCCGTAACGCGTCGCGAGCCGGCGATCGACGAAGAACCCCGCCGCGGCGAGGGTGCCGACCAGCGACGCGACTTCGTGCTCGGTGCGATGCTGGGTTCGGTACGTCTCGAGTGCTGCTTCGAGCGCGGGAACCGACGCCGGCAGCTCGTCCATCGCCTTCGGCAAGAGCCGCGCCGATTCGGTGAGGAGCGCGACGCCGCGCGGCTCCTCGCCGCCGTTCAGCAGGTGATACCCAGCCGCGATCTTGTCGGAGCAGCGCGCGCTGCTCGAAAACCATTCGCCGAGCTCGCGATGGAGACGGCGCGCTCGCTCTGCGTCGAGTCCCTCCGCGAGCCGCTCCCGGAGCGACCCCTCCGCAAAGCGGAGTCGATCTCCCGCCGGTATCAAGACGCCGTCCGTCACCAAATCGTCGACGAGCGCCGGCGCGTCGGTTTCCCGGGACGCGCCTTGCCGTTCGGCGAGCGCGATGCAGAGGGCGACCGGAAGCGCGACGCGGCTCACGCTGAACGATTCAGCGAGTGAGAGCGCAGCCGGACGAAGACGACTCAGCCGTCCGAGAATCGCTTGCTCGACGCCCTTGGGCAACGACTCGATGCGCAGCTCCTCGGGTAAGGTCCACGCGCCGTCGGCGTACGTCGCGATATAGCTCGAGACGAGGTGGCTCATGAGCTCCATGCAGTGGAGTGGAACGCCGGCGCTGAGTGCGTGAATCCACGCGGAGACGCGTTCGCTCCCGAGGGCACGACCGAACAGCATGGACACGAGCTCGCTCACCGACGCCGGATCGAGGGGCCCGAGCGGGAGCCGGTTCGGAAACCGGTCTTCGAGCCGCACGGTGCGGGCGGTGACGATGACGAGCAGTCGCGTACCGGCCGTGGCGCGCCTCAGCGACGTCAGCGTCGTGGCGCAAGCCTCGTCGACGGCGTCGATATTGTCGACGACGACGACGAGCGGACGCCGCGCGGCGAACGCCACGAGCCAACGCTCGAACGCGTCGCACATTTCCGGGGTCGTGGAAAGCGGACCTAGGCCAAGCGCGCCGTGCCGCGTGACGGCCTCGGGCGCGAGCCAACCCAGGCGCTCGGCGTACGGCGCAGCCGCGAGGATCGCCTCCTCGGGCGCCGCTTCGAGCAATCGTCCGGCGAGCTCGGACAAGGTGCCGCCCGCCGAAGGCGCGAGGCTCGCATCGACGGCGATCGCCGTTGCGCCGCGGAGGTGCGCTTCCAGCGCGAGGTCGCGCACGAGCCGGGTTTTGCCGAGGCCACGGTCGCCCACGATGCAAATATCGGAGCCGTCCGACGCGAGAGCTCGCTCGAGCGCTCGCGACAGTGCGGCGAGCTCAGCCGCCCTGCCGACCGTCTTCGCGCTCTGGAGGTAGCTCTCGGCGACCTCGCTGCGCTCTTCGGGGTAGAGCCGTCCGAGCGCGTCCAATCGCTCGATCACTTCCGCCGCGCTCGACGGCCGCGCGAGCCGGTCACGACTCAGCATCGACAGGACGAGCGCGTCGAGCCCCTCGGGGATCTCCGACACGAAGGCCGATGGCGGCGGCGGACTGTGCTCGAAGAGCTTCGGAAGGTCGTCGAGGCGCCGCGCAGCGAACGCCTCTCGACCGGTGAGGAGCAGGTAGAGGAGGCACCCGAGCGAATAGAGATCGGCGCGGTGATCGAGCGCCTCGCCGGCGAGCGCCTCCGGCGGCACGCACGACGGCGTGCCGGCGAGGTCAGCTGGGACACCTAACGGCGTCAAGGTTCCGAAGTCGAACAGCTTCGAGCGACCCGACAGCGTGGCGCGCACGTTGCGCGGACTGACGTCGCGGTGCACGAGCCGATGCGCGTGGAGCAGCGCGAGCGACGACGCGACGTCGCGCACGCGGCGGCACGCCTCGCGGTAGCCGGCGGGAGCGACCTCGATGAGGTCGCGACCGTCGAGGAGCTCCATCGTGTAGTAGGGCCCGAACTGATCGACGCCGTAGTCGTACACCTCGATGATGCTCGGGTGACGGAGCCGCACCAGCATCGCGTACTCTTGCCCGAAGCGGTGTTCGCGATCTCGCGCAGCGGCAGGGCCCTTCCGTCGCGTCGATTCACGCGCGTCGTCGGGATCGAGACGCTTCAGCGCGACGCGCGTCTTCGTGGACTCGTCGTACACGGCGTAGACGACGCCCATGCCGCCGCGCGCGAGTTCTTTCTCGACGCGATACCGCCCTGCGAAGACGGGGCTTGCGCGGTCAACCGCCGCGACCATCGGAGAGCGCACGGCGCGCATCCTACCTCGGACCTAGTCCGGCTGCCCGGTCCGCGAAACGGGCTTTTGCGACGCGGTCGGCGGGTCGGCCGTTTCGCAGTCGCACCAACAAACCCCCTAAGAAACCGCTGCATTCGACGGAGCGCTTCCGCGCAACGAGACGAAAAATCCGATGCGGCTGGCGGCGGCGTCAGGGGCGCCGTTGCTTATCCTCTGCGGCGATCTCGGCGAGGAGCTCCTCGACGCGCAGCGTGCGATCGACGCCGGTGTCGTAGACGAAGCGAAGGTCGGGGGTTCGCTTGAGGCGCAAGCGGCCGCCCATGCCGCGACGCAGACGACTGCGCACGCGTTCGAGGTGCGCCATGACGACGCGACGAGCGGCGGCGTCGTCGACGAGGAGTCGCACGGTGACGCGCGCGACGCCGAGATCGTCGGGGAGCTCTACGCCGGTGATCATGAGGCCGGCGAGCTTCGGATCGGAGACTTCGCGCGCGATGAGATCCGTCAGCGCTTCGCGGATCTGAGCGCCGACGCGGCGCGCCCGGAGGCCGGACTCGGCGGTCACGAGTCGTGCTCCTCGTCGAGCGAGTGTTCGATGCCGCCGCGAATGCGCTCGCCGCCCTTGCCGAACGACAGCACCTCGGTCCGCACGTCGGCGAGGATCGCCTCGGAGAGCGAGCCGGCGATCGAGGTCGCCGCGGACAGCGCCTCGTCGCAGCGCGGACGCTCGCGCGACACGACGGCGATGGAGACCGTCGCGATCTGCCAAGCCTCGACGTCGCCGACTTCGGCGACCGACGCTTTGAGCCGAGCGCGCACGCGGTCCTTGAAGCTGCGGACCACGCTTCGTCTGTCCTTGAGCGACCGCGCCCCCGGCATCTGCAGCACGAAGCGCGCGACGCCGACGAACATGGCCTACGGCGCCGCGGTCAGAGCGACTGCCGCACCTCTTGCACGTCGTAGCACTCGACGGTGTCGCCGACCTTCATCTCGTTGAAGCCCTCGAACGACATGCCGCAATCGAAGCCTTCCTTCACTTCGCGGACGTCGTCCTTGAAGCGCTTCAACGCGGAGAGCTTGCCGTCCCAGAGGAGCGTGCCTTCGCGCCGAACCCGCGCGCGCGCGGTGCGCTTGAACAAGCCTTCGGTGACCATGCAGCCCGCGACCCAGCCGGCCTTGGAGATCTTGAAGAGCTGTCGAATCTCCGCCTTGCCGATCGTGGTCTCGATGAGCGTCGGCGCGAGCATGCCCTCCATGGAGAGGCGCACGTCGTCGACCATCGCGTAGATGATCGAGTATTGGCGGATCTCGACGCCTTCCTTCTGGGCGAGGCTGCTCGCCTTGCCGGCGGGGCGCACGTTGAAGCCGATGATGATCGCCTTCGCGGCGACCGCGAGGTTCACGTCGCCCTCGGTGATCGCGCCGACCGCCGAGTGAACGATCGTCACCTTCACCTTCGGGGTGCTGAGGCGCTCGAGCGCGTCGACCAACGCCTCGACCGAGCCCTGAACGTCGGCCTTGATGATGACCTTGAGGTCGAGCTGCGCCGCTTCGCTCATCTGGCGCGCGAGCTCTTCGAGTGACACCTTCATGGCGCTCGGCAAGAGGCTCTTCCGCTCCTTGCTCTTCCGGGTCTCGGCGATTTCCTGCGCCTTCTTCGGGTCGGTGACGACGTGAACGGGGTCGCCCGCGCTCGGCACGTCGTTCAACCCGATGATCGCCACAGGTGTCGACGGGCCGGCGCTCGAGATGCTGCGCCCGCGATCGTCGATCATCGCGCGGACCTTGCCCCAGGCGGAGCCGGCGAGGATGACGTCGCCGCGGTTCAACGTGCCGTCGGTGACGAGCATGGTCGCGACCGGGCCACGACCGCGGTCGAGCTCGGCCTCGACGACCAGGCCTTGCGCCGGGTTCTTCGGATTCGCGCCCAGATCGAGCAACTCCGCCTGCAAGGCGATGCTCTCGAGCAGGTGATCGACGCCCTGGCGGGTGGTCGCCGACACTTCGCAGAACAGCGTATCGCCGCCCCACTCTTCGGGGACGAGGCCGGCTTCGCTGAGCTCGCGGCGCACGCGATCGGCCTGAGCCTGCGGTTTGTCGATCTTGTTGATCGCCACGACGATCGGCACGCCCGCGGCCTTGGCATGCGAAATCGCTTCCTTGGTCTGCGGCATGACGCCGTCGTCGGCAGCGACGACGAGAACGACGATGTCCGTCGCCTGCGCGCCGCGCGCCCGCATCTGCGTGAACGCTTCGTGGCCCGGCGTATCGAGGAACGTGATGCGCCCGCGCGGTGTTTCGACCGAGTACGCGCCGATGTGCTGCGTGATGCCGCCGGCTTCGCCGCCTGCGACGTTCGCCTTACGGATCTGATCGAGAAGGCTCGTCTTGCCGTGGTCGACATGGCCCATGACCGTGACGACCGGGGGACGCGCTTCCTTGCCTTCTTCGGTCTCCAGCTTGGGAACGCCCTGCGCCGCCTCGATCGCTTCCTCTTCGGAAACGGCCGTGTCTTCGACTTCCCACCCGAACTCGTTCGCGACGATCTTCGCGGTGTCCGCGTCGAGGGAGCTGTTGATGTTCACGCCGGTCAGACCGAGCTGCATCAACTTCATGAGCATCTCGGTCGCCTTGACGCCCATGCGCGCGGCGAGGGTCTGCAAGAGGACGGTGCCCTCGATGCGTACGACCTTCTTGTGCGCGGCGCGTTCCTGCGCGGGGATCATCGGCGCGCCGATGCGCTTCATCGGCTGGCCCATCGGCATGCCACGCGGGCCGCCGCGACCACCACGCTGGCCGGGTCGTCCGCCCATCATCGGGCCGCGACGTTGCGGGCCGCCAGCGGGACCGCCGGCCTTCGCGTCGTATTGCACGCGGCGCGGCGTCGGAGCGCTGCGCGGCGGCGTCGGCATCGGCACGCCGGGGCGGCCTTGCCACACTTCGACGCCGGTCTTCGGCGGCGTCGACGGACGACGGCGTTGGTCGGGTTCGGCGCGAACTGCCGCTGCAACACCGGCGGCCGTTCCCGCGGCGGCTGGCGCTGCCACTGGGCTCACCGGAACGGGCGCGGCGGCGGAAACGGGCGCGACGGGCGCCGCAGGCGAAGCCGGCGCAGGAGTGATGCGCTGCACGACCGGCGTCGGCGCGGGCTCGACGGCCGCGGGCGTCGGAGGTGACGCGTCGGCCACCTCTTCGTGAATGGGGTGAACGCGCGCCGATGGCAGTGCTTCGACGACGGGCGTCGGAGCAGGCGCGGAAGCCGAAGCTTCGACGACGGGCTCGTCGACGACCGGTGCCGGCGGAAGCGGCGGAGCATGCCGCGGCGCACTCGGTGCCGGAGCCTTCGCGTGAGCCACCGGTTCCGCATGACGCGGCGCCGAGGGGGGAGCCGGTGGTGCTGCGCGCGGCTCCGAACGGACCGGGGGCGGTGGTGCGGCATGGTGCGGCGCACTCGGGGGCGGCGCGGCGACCGGCGAGCTCGCCGCGCCGGGGCGCTTGACGGCTCGTCGCTTGACGACCGATGCGTGAATACGTTCTTCGACGACGCTCTGTGCGCTCTGCTTTTCCAAATGCCTCTTCACCCGATCGATTTGCTCGGGCGCAACCGCGCTCATGTGATTGCGGACGTCCGTAACCCCAATTGCCTGGAACATGGCGACCAGGGCCTTGTTCTCCAGACCCAAGTCGCGGGCGACCTCGTACACGCGCAGCTTACTCATCGAACCTCCGCCCGAGCCGGCTCGTCCGTCTTCGGTGAACCTGGGTCAGGCATTTTTGACAATGCGATCGCTCGAGCGATGGCTTCCGAAAAACCGCGATCGCGAATGGCGAGTACGGCGGTCTCCACACGACCGACCGCATCGCCGATGCTTTGCTTCGTACCCCACGTAACGACCTTGCCCGCGGCCGCCGCTTTCGCGACGAAGCCGGCGTCCGCCGCCGCTCGAGCATCTTCGGCGACCACGAGGAGCGAGGCGTGTGCGCTCTCGAAAGCCTCTCGCGCCGCTTCCGTTCCCGCGGCAAGCTTGCCCGCGCCGCGAACCGAACCGAGGAGAGATTCGACCCGCCGATCCGCCGCTTGACGTACCGCCGCGCAGAGCGCCGCGCCGTCGAAGCGAACCTGGCTCTTGAAGCTCTTCGCCGCGCCGCCCCGTGCGGCCCCGACGAGACACTCCGGGCGAGGGTGCGCCCAGGCTCCCCGGCCAAAGCTGCGCGCGGCGAGATCCACGGCAACCGAGCCGTCGTCTCCAAGAACGAGGCGGATCATCCGATCGGATTCGTCCTGCCTTCCACAGCCCACGCATGTGCGCACGGCTCACCTCGCATCGTCGCCCACGCGGGCGGCACTGGGCCCGCTCTGCATGAGCGCCGCGCGGGCCGCTTCGATCTCCTTCGCCTCACCGTCCATGAAATCACGGGCCGCGGCCTGAACCGCGCGCGCTTTCTTGTGTGAAAGCCCGCTGCGGATCGCCAGGCGGTCCGGGTCTTCGCGCACGACGTCCTGGATGCCTCGGTAGCCCCCCTCTTCGAGGAGCTGCTGAGTGCGGACGCCGACGCCGCGCACCAACCTAAGCACGTCTCGCTCGGTTGGCGGCTCGAAACTCGTTTTTGCCGCCGCGATGCGCTCGCGACGGAGCCGCTCCATCGTGCTCGCCGCACGATTACGAAGCCCTTCGGCTTCTTCGGGTCCGGCGATGCCGTCGATCGTGACGAGCTCTTCGATGGTCGCTTCGGCGAGCTCTTCGAGAGCCCGGAAGCCGAGCCGGTACATCGCGCGGGCGAGCGCCTCG
>DATBBD010000150.1:0-4489 GCA_036271175.1 Polyangiaceae bacterium
GAGGCAGCCCCCACTCGAACCGCACGTGAAGTGCGCGAGCGAGCATCGCAGCCGGAGGCGAGAAGCGCACGCGAGTGTTCCGCGAAGAACCGCGTCGCAAGCACTAGAAAAACCTAGCTCGCTCGGCGTTCGCGGCTCTACCAGCGCTCAGGGCGCTTTCTTCGCCGGTGCCTTGGGCTTGTCCGCCTTCTCGTTCTCGGCGGCTTGCTTGAGCTCCCAGAGGGCGTTCCTCTTGGCGCGGCGACGTTTCTGGTGGGCTCGGGCGCGAGAATCTTGCGGCATGGGGCGCTTACTAGCGCAAATCGGGCTCGGCGTGGAAGTGTGAACGACTTCGTGTAAATTTGTAAACCATGGCGAACGACGCAGGGTCTCTCGACACGGTTCGCAACGCGACCGTCGGGCATCGACTGCGCGAACTCCGCCTGGATCGCGCCCACTCCCAGGCCGACTTCGCGCGCCGGCTGGGCATCTCGCCGTCGTATTTGAATCTCATCGAGAAGGGCCGGCGGACGCTCCAGCTCCCGCTGCTCTGGCGAGCCCTGGAGCTCCTTCAGGTCGAGCCCGAGCCGTTTCTCGACAGCCTCGGCGAGCGGCCCGTCGAGCAAAGTCTCGCCCAGCTCCTCGACGAGCCGCTGCTCCGCACCTTGAATCTCGATCGCGACGACCTCGCGACGATCAGCGCCGAGCCGATGGCGGTGACGACGGTCACGACGCTGTTCAATCTCTACAAGAACACCAGGAGCCAGCTCGACAAGCTCCAGCAGCACTTCTCCCGTCGTGAGGCCGATCAGAAAGCGCGCGCGTCGCTCGAGCGACATGGTCAGGGCGTCGATCAAGCCCTCGCGCTCGACTACTCGCCGCTCGACGAGGTCGTCGATTTCCTGCAAGCGCACCGAAACTACTTTCCGGCGATCGAAGAGGCGAGCGCCGCGGCGCGCCGCGAGTTCGGGCTCGAGCGCAGAGTGCTGAGCGACGCGCTCGTCGATGCGCTCGAACATCGGCTCGGCGTCGAGGTCACGGTGCTTCCGCCGGGGCGACCGTCGAGCGTCGTCCGCTACTACGACCACATGACGGGTCGTCTCGCGCTCTCCGCGGGGCTCTCGGAGGCGCGCCGCAAATTCGATCTCGCGCACATCGTCGGTCTCCGCCGCATCGACGAGCTCGGCCTCGACCAGACGATCGCCGGCTCGTTCAAGTCGCGGCACCCCGAGACGCCGCGACTCGTGAAGATCCACCTCGCGAACTACTTCGCCGGCGCGCTCCTCATGCCGTACGAAGACGTCTTTCGCGAAGCGCAGCGCACGCGCTACGACGTCGAGGGGCTCGCCGGGCTGTTCGAGATGAGCTACGAGGCCGTCGCGCACCGGTTCACGAACCTCGCCGACGCGAAGCGCCGCGGCGTGCCGATGCACTTCGTCCGCGTCGACGTCGGCGGCAACATTTCGAAGCGCTATTCCGCGACCGGCCTCGGGTTCCCGGTGGGTCTCGGTTCGTGCCCCAAGTGGGTCGTGCACACCGCGTTCCTCACGCCGAGCACGATTTCGAAGCAGTTCAGCGTGATGCCCGACGGCGCCGCGTTCTTCTGCTTCGCGAAGGTCAACGTCGCGCCGGTGCAGGGGTCGCTGGTGAAAGGCACACTGTACTCGATCGGACTCGGCACGCACGCCGAGGACGCGCATCACCTGGCTTACGCCGACGATTTGCCGCGCTGGGCTCCGGAGCGCGCGGCGCGCATCGCCGTTCCGGTGGGCATCACTTGCCGGTTCTGCGAACGCACCGACTGTAGCCAGCGCGCTGCGCCGAGCTACAAGTTCGCCTTTTCGCCCGACGAGTACGTGAAGAAGGACAATTTTTTCTCGCCCATCCTCGACAGCGATTTCCCGCGCGATCGCCGCGCGAGCGACGCGCCGGAATTACGCGGAGCGGATTCAGCCGCGCCGAACAAACGCCGGCTCAAGTTGATGTGACCCGAGGTGTCGCGCGCACGTCCGGCGCCCACAAGCGGACCCGACCGGGGCAGGGGCCCCGGTCGACGCCACGCGCTGATCAGTCTCGGCAGAGCAGATCACGATCAGCCACTGAGGGAAGTGTGAGACTACCGGCGAGCCCGGCGCGGGTCGTCTGCTGCCGGAAGTGACGCGAGACCTTGCCCGTCGACCCGACCCAGAAAAATCTCCAGCCTCAAACCACCCAGGTTTCGCCGGAGTGCAGCAACTTTTCCAGGCTGCCTTTGCCGAGTCGCTCGACGGCGCGCTTCGATTGTTCGACGAGCGCGCGCTCGTAGGTCGGGCGCGGCACGGCGTAGAGCACGCCCATCGCCACCGGGAATTCCGGGAACGGCATCCGCGCGAGCATCGTCGCGATCGTCGAATTGGTCTCGTCGTGGATGAGAATGTCCTTCTCCGTCGCGCCGTTCTCGCCGAGGACCACCACCTCGAGCGACAGCGTGCGCGCGTCGATGCGGAGGCCCTTCTTGTTCCCGGCTCCGAAGAGCAGCGGCTTCCCGTGCTCGACGTAGATTTGCCGATCTTCCTTCGTCGACTTGTCGGTGAACGCGACGAACGCGTCGTCGTTGAAGACGTTGCAGTTCTGGTAAATCTCCGTGAACGTCGCGCCGGGGTGGTCGGCCGCGCGGCGAAGGACCAGGGCCATTTCTTTGGCCTGCACGTCTACCGTGCGAGAGACGAAGCTCGCGCCGACGCCGATCGCGAACACCGAGGGGTCGAGCGGATGATCGGGCGAGCCGTACGGCGTGCTCTTGGTCACTTTGCCGACTTCGCTCGTCGGGGAGTACTGGCCCTTGGTGAGCCCGTAGATCCGGTTGTTGAAGAGGAGGATCTTCACGTCGACGTTACGGCGGAGGCAGTGCATCAGCTGATTCCCGCCGATGCTGAGGCCGTCACCGTCGCCGGTCGCGAGCCACACGCTGAGCGAAGGGTTCGCGACCTTGATACCGGTCGCGAATGCCGGCGCGCGCCCGTGGATCGTGTGAAACCCGTAAGTGTTCATGTAATACGGGAAACGACTCGAGCAGCCGATGCCGCTCACCCAGACCATGTTCTCGCGCGCGATGCCGAGCTCCGGCATCAGCTTCTGCACGTTCGCCAGGATCGAGTAGTCGCCGCAACCGGGGCACCACCGGACGTCCTGGTCGGTTTCGAAGTCTTTCTTCGTCAGCTTGGTCGGTAGAGTTTCGGACATCGCTCAGCTCTCCATCGTCTGACGAATCTTCTCTTCGAGCTCGTCGATCCGGAACGGTTGCCCCTGAATTTTGGGGAAGCTCTCGGCGGGGATCAGGTAGCGGCTGCGAATGAGCTGGACCAGTTGTCCGAGGTTCATCTCGGGGATCAGCACGCGGTCGAAGCGGCCGAGCAGCTCGCCGAGGTTTTTCGGCATCGGGTTCAGGTAGTTCAACTGGGCGTGCGACACGTCGAGGCCGCGCTTGCGGCAGCGCGAGACTGCTTCGTGGATCGCGCCGTACGTCGAACCCCAGCCGAGGACGAGCATCTTGCCGCGGTCGTTCCCCACCGCGATTTTCTGATCGGGGATGTCGTTCGCGATGCCGGCGATCTTCGCCGCGCGCGTGCGCGACATTTTTTCGTGGTTCTTCGGGTCGTACGAGATGTGACCCGAGTCGAAATCCTTCTCGATGCCGCCGATGCGATGGGTGAGACCCGGCGTCCCCGGGATCGCCCAGTTTCGCGCGAGCGTCGCCGCGTCGCGATCGAAGGGATGAAACCCGTTCGGATCCGTGCGGAACTTCACGGGGAAGCGGGGCAGGGAATCGACCTTCGGGATCTTCCACGGTTCGGCGCCGTTCGCGACGTAGCCGTCGGTGAGCAGAATCACCGGCGTCATGTACTTCGTCGCGATACGGCAGGCTTCGATGGCCATGTAGAAGCAATCGCCGGGCGTCGAAGCCGCGAGCACGCAGACCGGCGCTTCGCTGTTTCGGCCGTAGACGGCTTGAAGCAAATCGGCCTGTTCCGTCTTGGTCGGCATGCCGGTGCTCGGACCGGCGCGCTGAATGTCCACGACGACGAGCGGCAGCTCGACCGAGACGGCGAGCCCGATAGCCTCCATTTTGAGGGCGAGGCCGGGGCCGCTGGTCGACGTGACGCCGAGGCTACCGGTGTAGCTCGCGCCGATCGCCGCGCACACGGCGGCGATTTCGTCTTCGGCTTGGACGGTCGTAACCGCGAAGTGCTTTTGACGGCTGAGCTCGTGGAGAATGTCGCTCGCCGGCGTGATCGGATACGAGCCGAGCACGATCGGAATGTTGGCGAGCTCGGTAGCCGCGATGAGCCCCCACGCTGTCGCCGTATTGCCGGAAATATTGCAATACTCACCCTTCTCGACGGGCGCGGCGGGGACTTCGTAGCGCTCGTGCGAGATCTCGACGGTTTCGCCGTAGGCGTGGCCCGCCTTCAACGCCTGCGAGTTGGCCGCCGCGATCATCGGCGCCTTCTTGAACTTGTCGTTGATCCAC
>DATBBD010000151.1:0-8508 GCA_036271175.1 Polyangiaceae bacterium
TCCCATCTTCATGACCGCCGCGGCGGCGCGCCGCAAGTTGTGATCGCCGGAGAGCTGACGGATCTCCTCGTCGTTCACGACGAGCACGTCGACCTTGGCGAGCACGTCGAGGAGCGCCGGGCGCTCCCCGGAGATCCAGAAATTCATGGTGTCGGCGATGGTGAGCTTCGGCGACTTGGTCTTCTCGAGCACTTCCAGCTGCAGCGCGGGGTGGATGTTGCCGAGCAGGACGATCCGGGAATCCCCATAGTGCGACGGAAGCTTCGGGCGAAAATCCGCGAACACGTTGAGCTGCGTGTCGAGCGTTTCGCGACTCGCGAGATTCGGTGCGTAGCGGCCGGCCCACCGAAACGTCTTGCCCTTCGCGCGCTCGACGCCGGCGCAGTCCACGTCGCGCGCGCCGAGGAGCTCCAGGGTTTCGTTCGGAAAGTCGTCGCCGACGACGGCGACGATGCGAACCGGCGCGTAGAAGCTCGCCGCGATCGCGGCGTAGGTCGCCGAACCGCCGACGACGTTGCGCGCCGGACCGATCGGCAGATCCAGATCGTCGAAAGCCATCGAACCGACGATGAGGACCGAGTTGCCAGAGGACGAAGATGGGGGCGACATCGCTTACTCCTTCAGGTACGCGCCGATGAGCCAGCCGAGGCGGGCGCGGGCCGCGGCGTCGATGTGATCTTTTGCCGTGATCACGGCGTGAGCGAGGGCGCCCGTAGCCGGACTCTTCTCGGCGTTCGGGAGCGAGCGCGCGAGCTCCACGACGATGCGCTTCGCGAGGTCGGCGTTTTGTCGGAGCACGGCGACGACGGCCTCGACGGAGACCGCCGCTTCCGTCTCGTGCCAGGAGTCGTAGTCGGTCGAGAACGCGATGGTCGAATAGGGGAGCTCCGCTTCACGGGCGAGGCGCGCTTCGGGCATCGCGGTCATCCCGATGACGGCCACGCCGAAGCTTCGAAAGAGAAAGCTCTCGGCGCGCGTCGAAAATTGCGGCCCCTCGATGCAGACGTAGCTGCCGCCTTCGTGAACCTTCGCGCCGGCGCGCCGGGCCGCACCCGCGGCGGCCGCGGCGAGCAGAGGACACACGGGATCGGCGAGCGAGACGTGAGCCACGACGCCTTGGTCGAAGAAGGTGCCCTCGCGGCGGCGCGTGAAGTCGATGTACTGATCGACGACGACGACGTCTCCGGGCGCGATGTCTTCGCGCATCGATCCGACGGCGGAGAGGCTCACCAGGTGCGTCGCGCCGGCGAGCTTCATCGCGCAGACGTTCGCGCGGTAGTTGATGAGGTGCGGCGCGATGCGGTGGCCGCGCCCGTGGCGCGGCAAGAACAGGAGCTCGGTGCCGCCGAGCCGTCCGCGCACGAGCTCGTCACTCGGCGCGCCGAATGGCGTATCGATCGCGATCTGGCGCGGATTCTCGAGGCCGGCGATGTCGTAGACGCCGCTCCCGCCGATGACGCCGAGAACCGGGGTCGCCATGATGCTGGCCCCTTAGCACGCGGGCTCGGGCGCAATCAACGGGGCGGCCTCGTTCCCCCGTAGCCGCGGCCCTCGGCGATGAGGCGCTCGGCGGTGCGCGCGGCGCGCATGCGCCGGCATTCTTCCGCGCGAAAAATGCTGGTCAGCTTTTCGATCGCCTCTTCGAGCTGGTCGTTCACCAGGACGTAATCGAAGAGCCCGTAGTGTTGAATCTCTTCGACCGCCACACGAAACCGCCTCGTCACGGTGGCCTCGTCGTCGCTCGCACGGCCGCGGAGCCGTTCGTGCAGCGTGTGCATGTTGGGCGGCAAGACGAAGATGGCGACCGCGTCGGGGCAGGTGCTTTTGATTTGGCGGGCGCCCTGATGATCGATGTCGAAGATGAGACCGCGCTGGCCGTTGGCGCGCTCGATCTCGGAGCGGCTCGTGCCGTACAGATTGTCGTGCACCTCGGCCCACTCGAGGAACGTGTCTTCGCTGATCAGGCGCTCGAACTCCGGCCGCTCGACGAAATAATACTCGCGTCCGTGGACCTCGCCGTGCCGCGGCTTTCTCGTCGTGTGCGACACCGAGAAGAGGAGCCCCGGGATGCGCTCCCGGAGCGCATTGGTCAGCGTAGTTTTCCCGGCTCCCGACGGCGACGACAGGATGAGAAGCAACGGACCGTCATTCGACATTCTGAACCTGCTCGCGCATGCGTTCGATCTCGCTCTTGAGCTCGACCACCCGGTGTCCGAGCTCCGCCTCCTGACTTTTAGCACCGACCGTGTTCGCCTCGCGCGCCATCTCCTGCAGAAGAAAATCGAGGCGCCTGCCGGACGGCTCTTCCGCGGCGAGAAGGCTCTCCAACTGGGCGAAATGGCTGTCGAGACGGACGAGCTCCTCGGTCACGTCGCCGCGGTCGGCGAGGAGCGCAATTTCCGCCTCGATCCGGGAGGGGTCGAGGCTCGCGGAGACGTCCGCGAGGAGGCGCTCGATCCGGGCGCGGACCCGGGCCGCCAGGGTCCGCGAGGCTTCCGGAAGCCGTTGCGTGATCTGCTCGTGGAGCGCGCGGCACGCGGCGATCCGTCCCGCGAGCTCACGCGCCAACGCTTCGCCTTCCTGTGCCCGCATCCGCTCGAGGCCCTGGACGGCGACGTCGAATGCCGCACCGAGCGCGCGCTGCACCGCCGCGGGTTCGAACGACGAGGGCGTCGAATAGACGTTCGGGAGCGCGAAGAGGGCCGCGATCGGCACGCTTTCGCCGGGCGAAAGCTGATCGCGCAGGCGTTCGAGCTCGCGATACGTGTTGATGGCACGCTCCACGTCGAGTCGCGCCGCGGGGAGCGGCCCTTCGTAGCGCACCCCGACGTCGAAGCGACCCCGGGTGAGGCGCTCGCGAGCTCTCTGCTCGAGGAACATCGATTGGTCGACGAACTCCTGCGGCAGCCGCACTCGGACGTCGAGGTAGCGGTGGTTCACCGAACGCACCTCGACGCTGAGTTTTCCAGGGTCGAGCGGCGCTTCGCCGGTCCCGAATCCCGTCATGCTCTTCATGGCGGATGCCCGAGTACCGACGACGACGCTCAGCCCTTCCGGCGTTTGATGTCGTCCATCAAACGTCGGTACTCGACCTCCCACACCGCGGTGCCTTCCTGCAGGTTCTTCAGACGGCCGCGCACCTCTTGTTCGAGCTGTTCTTCCGCCGCAAATTGCTTCCGGAGGGGCTCGCGCATGCGAACGCGGAGCACGTGGTCCTCGGCGAAGACCTCGTCGACGTTGTTCGAGTGCATGAGGATTTCGATGAGTTGGTCGAGCAGGTAGTCGATGGCGTCATCGCCGATCTTCACGTGCTTCTGCTCGGCGACGAGCTTCTTCATCCGCGTGAGCTCGCTGTTCGGGAGACCGCGCGCCGCGACGAGATCTCTCGCGCGGTCGTTGATTTCCTGATCGTCGCTCACGTACTGCGAAAGAACCGCTTCGAGATCGCCCTGCACCTCGCGTGGCGACTCACATTCGATGTCTCCGCTATCCTTCAAGGCGCGGACCATCTCCGCGGCAATCTGAGGAATTTTCGCCCGGTGGAGCCACATGCGCCATCCCTAGCTGCCGGACGGCCCAGGGTAAATAGAACTCGCACCCGAACGAGCGCTTTTTCAGCCGTTTTTTGGTTACCCGGTTTTTCGGGACCGGTCAGCTCTTCAGTTTCTTCGGGTCCTTCGGCTCCCGGGAACCGAGGCGCAGCCGACGAAAAACGGCGTCCCGCTGCCGTTGCTTGTAAGCGCTGTGACTCGCGTCGCCGGCTTCGTTCGCGGCCTCCGTTTCGGCGTCGAGCAGCTGAAATTCGCAGAGAAGATAGACGACGGGGCCGAGCGGCTCCGAGCCGGGCGGCGCGAGCTGCATGAACGACGTGGGAACGCGTACCGGCACGTCGGAAACGAAATGAATCACGCGGTAGGTCGGCGCGCTGAACCGGTTGTCCCCGAGGGTGAGGTCGTCGTCGACGTCGCCCTGAAACTTGTCGACCATGCGCTTCAGATACGGGTGGCCGTCGCAGTAGCTCCGGAAGTGGAAAATCGTGTTCGTGCTCTCCTTCGGCACCACGTAGTTGTACGGAAAGAGCCGTTCGGAGAGAAACAGGAGCACCGGGAGCAAGTCCTCGCGCGTGCGCGTCACGATCCGAAACCGGAGCTTGTCGTAGACCGCGGACGCGGTCGATTCCGCCTTGGAGAGGAGCTTCGTGTACGTCGAGTCGAGGTTTTTCCGGCCGCCGACGAACTCGGTGATCGGAAACCCCTCGCTCAACATCGTTCCCACGATGCGATAAACCTTCTCTTCGACGAGATGAAAGAGGTCGCGATCGCTCACCGGCAGCCGGAAGAGGAGCTCCCTTCCCGCGAGGTGATTGATGATGTGCATGACCTTCAAGATCGTGCACGCGCACTGCTGGCGATGACCGCGGCCCGAAGCCATGACGAGCAGCTCTTCCAGCGACGCGGACTCGACCGGCTTCGGGATCGCGAAGACGAAATTCCGCCGCAGGTACGCGATCGCCTGGCTCTTGATGCCCTCGGTGTAAGTGCGATCCCTCGGCTCGTCGGGGTCGAACTCGTGATTGCGGATGAAGCTCCGCACCTGCTCGGGGCCGTCGAAGTTGAGGCGATGCCAGTCGATGACCGAGCCACCGCGGAGGATCAACCGCAGGGATTCGACGTCGTGGAGCGTGAACTCGTAGCTCGACTTCAGGCGGACGCTGCTCGAGCTCGAGCTGCGTTCACTCGGAGCCTGACCGTCGTTGTCGGCGCTGTGGGACATCGCGAAAGCGCCGGGACCGTATCAGCACTCGAAGCCAAGTGCGCGCGCCGATACGGAGGCGGCGCTCAGCCGTGGCCAGTGCTCGTCGCGTCTCCCGAAGGCCGACGCAGCGACAGCGTACCGAAGAAGATACCGAGTGTGAGTCCGAGCACGCCGAGCTGCGCCGCGTAGTGCCCTTGCCATGCAACGACGAGCACCAGAAGGGCAACTGCTATTACGGACCACGCATTCGGCTTCATTCAGTACTCCGGCGCTCGGGGATCAGGTCAGGGGACTGACGATGACCCGTTAGCTCCGACACGGTATGTCAGAGTAGGTCGATGTAGGATAAGGTCGCATGGGCGCGAGCAAGGGGCCAACTGTTAACCGTCTCCATGGCCTCGTTCAAGTACGGAAGCTCTCGAGGAAAAAAAAGGTGCGAGCGGGAGCGGCGACCACACACCTATCAATTTGATGCGTAGTTCCCGAACGTTCCTTGGAATTCTCTTATGTTATCCCTTCGAGAGTGGGGTCGATAAGGAAACGCCCGAGTCGCTCGGTTGCGTCCAGGCCGAGGCCGACGCGGCTGCCGCGCGGGCACCGCTCAGCCCGCGAGTCGATTCGCTAAGCGCGAAGGGCGCGAGTCACGCGCCCGATCGCGATGTCGGGACATGTCGCCGAACAGGCGAGGCTCGATCGAGCTCCGATTCCGCGTCGCAAGCGATCGCGAAAATCCTCCCAACGATGTTAGCGTGAGTGGGTGTCTCCGCGATTCGGCGCGGTCGTCGCCACGCTTGGATGTGTGCTGTTCCTCGCGTGCGGAACGGTCGACGTCGGGCAGAACTTCCAGTTCGCGGAAGTCGTCTACGACCAGAACTATTTCTACTGCAAGGTCGAGCCGATGCTCATGCAGGAGCAGTGCGGCCCCGGCGCTACCGGCACCGATCCTCCCAATGGCTGCCACTACAACGTGACGCCCTTTCGACTCCAGCAGCACGACCCGGTGCCCTGCACGGGCGTCGTCCCGAAGAGCACCGCCGTCCCGACGGAAGCGCAAAACAACTACCAGGCCGCCGAGCGCGAAATGTCGCCGGATCCCGACCGCGCCGCACTCCTGAATCGACCGACGCAGCGCGCCGCACACCCGCGCCAGATCTTCCCCCTGTCGGGCCCCCAGGCGGATCTGATCCGCAGCTGGGCCACCCAGTTTTCGAGCCAATGAAGCTTCTCGCCTTGCTCGGCGTCCTCTGCGCGCTCGGCCTCCCCGCGATGGCCAAGGCCGACCCGGCAGACGAGCCGAACGCGTTCGCGCGCGTCGTGGTCGCCGAGACGGATCTCCGCTCGGGGCCCGGCGTCAGTCACCGCGTGATCTACACCGCGCATCGCGGGGAGACCTTCGCCATCGAGGGGCGAGAGAGTGCCGGGTTCTGGCTGCGCGTGCTCCTTCCCGACGGCCGTCTCGCGTACGTGCTCGGCGATACGGTGGAGCCTCTCGCCATCGACTCGAACGCGCCGGACGCGCCGTCGCGGCCCGAGTTTTTCGCGCCGCCCGCGCTTCGGGAAGCGCACGGCGGGTTCGCCATGGTCGCCGGCTTTTTCGACAGCGGGGGATACGCCGAGATCAAGCCGGCGCTGGTGTTGGCTCCGGCCATCGCCATCGAGCCGTACGCCGGCCTCGCGCTGTCCACCGAGGGACGGCGGGTGCTCTACGGCGTCGGTGGGACGTTGAATTTCGCGCCCGACTGGGCCATCGCGCCCTACGTCCACATCGGCGCGGGCGGGCTCACTACCGTTCCGAACCAGGACGCGCACGTGCTTTCGGGCGGCACGGTCGCGCACGCACGCGCGGGCGGAGGCGTCCTCATTTCCCTCCGCTGGCGGATCCTCCTGCGCATCGAGGCGATGAACGTCGTGCTCTTCAACGCCGATTCGAAGCGCGACGTGCAGAGCTACGTCGCCGGGTTCGGTACCTATTTTTGAGAAAGGCGGCTTCCATGCAACCCGGACCACGACGTAGAAAGCGGCAACCCGAGCGGTCGATTCTCACGCCTGGTCGCTCGTCATCGGCGCGCGAACTCGGTTCGTCGCTCGCCGTCCGTCTCGCGTTCGCCGTGGTGGTGTTCGGCGTCGCGGTGGGCGCGTCGGGCTGCGCGACGGTGCGACCGGAAGAGCGGGCGATCCTCGCCGATCCAAAAATGCGGTTCTTGGGCGACCCGCGGTCGGCGGCGCAGCTCGAGCACGCCGTGGAAAACCGCGAAGGTTCGTTCGGGGGCGGCACGGTCGAGGGCGGCGGTTGCGGCTGTAACTGATGCTTTTTTCTGCCTCATCCAGGACGAAGATCGCGCTGCTCGCGTGGGCGTGCGCGCTCGTGTGCGCGCTCTTGCCGGCGAAAGCGATGGGGCAGGTCGTCGACGCCGACATCCGGACGGGCGTGTTCGTCGAACCGTCGAAGACGAGCCATATGGCCGTGTTCACGCCGTCCGCCAGCGTCGCGGCGACGCCGGTCGACTTCCTGTCGTTGCATGCGTCGTATCTCGCCGACGTCGTTTCCGGCGCGAGCGAGTCGGTCAAGGCGGGGCCGACGTTCAAGGACACCCCGGACATCGTGACCGCGGCGTCCGTCCACGACTTCCGCCAGGTCGCGACCGGCGGCTTCGAGCTACATCGCGGGCACACCGACCTCGGCGCGGAGTACAGCTACGGCACCGAGCACGACTATCGTTCGAACGCGATCACCGCGACGGCTGCGACGGATTTTTTCCAGCGAAATACCAAGCTCGAGCTCGCGTTTTCGCACGGGTTCGACAAGGTTTGCGACCTGGCGAGTAACGCGCGGCAAGCGCCGACCCTGCGCTCCGCGCTCGATCAATCGGCGGGCTGTTTCACCAGCGACCAGAGCCGTCGCTCCATCGACGTGTCGATGGACAATTTCCAGGGCGCGTGGACCCAGAGCTGGACGCCGGTGTTCGCGACGCAGCTCGTGATCACCGGTTCGATCCTGCGCGGGTTCTTGAGTAACCCCTATCGTTCGGTGGTCATCGGCCCTTCCGGCGAAGTCGCGCAGGAACATCACCCGGACAACCGCGCGCGCGCCGCAGCGGCCTTTCGCGCGAAGTACTTCGCCCGTCCGCTCGACACCGCCTTCGGCGCGGGCGTTCGCGTCTATCGCGACACCTGGAACATCGTGAGCGAGTCGTTCGAGCTCGACGCCGAGCGGAACATCTTCCCCTGGCTCCGCTTCCAGCTTTCGGGCCGTTATTACCGCCAGACGGCCGCCGCGTTCTGGAGCGACGACTATGCCGGCGGCGAGCCCCAGAACGGGCCTCGAGGACAGTATTTCTCGGGCGACCGCGAGGTTTCCCCGTTGAAAAGCTTGCTCGGCGGCGCGCGGGCGACGGCATCATTTCATGGCCGACCCGGCGAGCGCGTCATTCACTTGTTTCTCGACCTCGACGTGTCGGTCGGCGTGAACATCCTGAAGACGTTCCTGTCGGATTTCACGTGGGCGGGGACCTCTCCGGACGACACGATCGCGTTCATCGCCGGCGCGAACGCAACCGCGACGTTCTGACGGGCTTCAACGTCGCGCGCGACTCGGTCGCTATTCGCGGGCGCCGCGGAGGCCGTGTTTGCGGGCGAGGTCGTAGAGGTACTTGCGGTCCATCTTCGCTTCGCGGGCGGCGGCGGAGATGTTGCCGCTGTGGCGGCCGAGGAGCCACTTCACGTAGCGCTTCTCGAACTCCGCGTCGTACTTCG
>DATBBD010000152.1:0-2281 GCA_036271175.1 Polyangiaceae bacterium
CGGGGATCGTCCCGGACGTGCAGATGGGGGGCTTTGGAAAAGCCGTCGGGTCGCAAGGAGCGTTCATCGCGGGCTCGCGCGCCGTGATCGAGACCCTGTGGAACCGCGCCCGGGGATTCGTCTTTTCTACGGGCATGAGTCCGCTGCTCGCCGAATTCACGCTCGATAATGTTCGTGCGGTTCGCCGCGACGATCTCGCGCGAGACCGACTCGGAAACCTCTGCCGTCGATTCGAGGAACGGCTCGAAGGAGCCCCCTCCGGATTCTCGAAGGGCCGCCACGGTCCGATTTTCCCGGTGGTGTTCGGAAGCGAAGAACGGGCCCTTCGCGCGAGCCGCCGTTTGCGCGACGAGGGGTTTCTCACGCAAGCGATCCGCCCGCCAACCGTCGCTTCAGGGGCTAGCCGACTGAGAGTCGCCCTCCATGCCGATCTCGACGAAGAGCGTGCCCTCATGCTGGCTGACTCGCTCCGGCGCCTATGCCTCGAATCGTGATCCTCGGTACGGGCACGGGCGTTGGAAAGACGTACGCGACGAGCGCCCTCGCGCGTGCGTTGTCATCGGTGAGCAACAGCACCGTCGTCGCGGTTAAACCGATTGAAACAGGGGTCGCTTCGACGCGCACGAAGCGAGGCGACGGTCCACCACCGCGGACCGATGCCCACGCGCTCGAACGCGCCTCCCATGGTCCCGTTCTTCGCCCGCACCCCTTGTATGCGTTCTCGGAACCGATCTCGGCGCATCTCGCCGCGAGACGAGCTGGGGTTCGCATCTCACTCCCTCGTATCTGTCACTGGGCCGCTTCGGCCATACGTGACGATATATGGCAACTGATCGAGACAGCGGGCGGAGCTTTCTCGCCGCTCTCGACGCGTTCGACGAACATGGATCTCGCGAAGGCGCTCGAACCTTGCGTCCGAGTGCTCATCGCTCCCGACGCGCTCGGCGTGTTGCACGACGTGTTGACGACCGTGCGCGCGATGGACGCGAAGGGACGAATCCCCGATTTTCTCGTGTTGTCGGAGTCGCGAACGAACGACGCTTCGACGGGCACGAACGCCGCGGAGCTTGCGCGGCTCGGACTCCCCCGACCGATCGCCGTGATTCGACGCGGCGGCGGAGAGCGTTCACTCATACCGCTCGCGCGCGCGCTGATCCGTCGCGAGCGGGCGCGACGCCAATGAAGCTCAGGCTGCGACGACGCGTCCGCGCTCGAGCCGCAATCTGCGGCCACCGACGCGGTCGGCGAAGCCCGCGGTGTGATTGACGACGACGATCGTCGTGCCTCGCGCGCGCTCGTCGATGAGCAATCGCTCCACCCGTTCGACGCTCTCGGCGTCGAGCCCGGTCACGGGTTCGTCGAGAAGAAGGAGCGACGGCGAGTGCGCGATCGCCTTCGCCAACGCGACGCGCTGCCGCTGACCGCGCGATAGCGTTCGCACGACTTGCGCAGCGAAGTCGGCAAGGCCGAGTTGCGACGCAGTGCGCTCCCACGCCTCCCATTCGTCGACCCCGTGCAGGCGCGCGCCGAGCTCGACATTTTCGCGCGCGGTGAGATCCGGATAGGCGCGAAGATCGTGCGCGAGCCAGCCGAGCTCTTCACGGATGTCTCGCGCGATCTGCGGCACGCCTACATAAGTGACCGTTCCCGAGGTCGGACGGAGCCGGGTCCCCAGAATGTTGAGCAAGGTCGACTTCCCGGCACCGTTCGCCCCCTCGATGAGGGCGATCTCTCCGGCTTCGAAGCGGGCCGTCACTCCTCGCAGCACGGGTCGGCCGCCAAATGTGCGGAAAACCCCGTTCACTTCGACCCGAGCGATCGACGGCACGCTCCCGGCTCTTACTCCGCCCGTGCGTTTCCCGCCACCGGCCGAATCGGGCTCCGCCAGCACTCCTTGGGCTCGAAGTTGGCTGGTTTCATCGTGCTAACATTGTCCGCCGCATGTCCACCTCCTCGGCGGTCGCCCTCGACTCCGCTCACCTAGAGAAGCTGACCGAGCTTCGTCGCGCGGTAGAGCTGGCGCTCGAAGGCAAACCCGAAGCCGTCGAGCTCGCGCTCGTCGCGCTCCTCGGACGCGGACACGTGCTCATCGAAGACGTGCCGGGCGTCGGCAAGACGACGCTCGCCCGCGCGCTGTCGAAGGCGATCGGCGGACAGATGCGCCGCGTGCAATTCACGAGCGACCTTTTGCCGAGCGACGTCCTCGGTGTTTCGATTTACGACCAGCGGCTGACGGACTTCGTGCTTCGCAAGGGTCCGATCTTCAGCAACGTGCTCCTCG
>DATBBD010000153.1:0-8354 GCA_036271175.1 Polyangiaceae bacterium
GGTCGCCCGCGCAACGCGCGCCCATCGCGGCGAGGCCGGCGAGTGCGTTGCCGCGAACGTACGGGCGAGCATCGCCGAGCGCGCGGCACAGCTCGGGGGCCACCGCCGCCCCGTGCGTCCCCAGGCGCCCGAGCGCGGCGACGGCGTTGGCGGCCACGGAGCCGTCGGCGTCGCGAGCGAGCGCAATGATCGCCGCGACGTTCGCCGCACCGCCGACCGCGCCGATCGACCACGCTGCGGCGGCGCGGACGGAAGGGTCCTCGTCGCGCAAGAGCGTAGCGAGCGCCGGCAACGCTTCGACGTGCGCTGCGAAGGCTTCGGCGATTTTCATCCGGGTGCCGCGATCGGGGAGCGACTCCAGCAGGCGCTCGAGCGACGCGGAACCGAGCGCGCCGGGGACGGCACCCAGCGCCTCGACGAACCCGTCGCGAACCGCGCCCGTCGTCGCGCGGGCGAGCCGCTCGACGCGTTCGACGACCGCCGCATCGCGCGTCACAGCGAGCGGCCCACGAAGCGCGACGGCGATGGAGCCGCGATCGTCGCCCGCGGCGTTCTCGAACCGATCGAGGAGCGGGTTCGCCGTCGCGGCCGCGGCGCACTTCCGGAGAGCGAGCGCCGCCGCGAGACGGATGTTCGCGCGCTCGTCGGAGAGCGACTCGAGCAACACCGCATCCTGGCCCGCGCGGCCGACCATCCCCAGCGCCTGAACGGCGGCGAGGCGAAGCTCGGGATCGGTCGCGTCGCGAGCGAAGGCCGCGAGCACCGGAACCGTGCGAGGTGAACCGGTCTTGCCGAGCAAGACGACGAGCGCCGTCGTCTCGGCGCGCTGGCCGTGCGCAGCGCTCATCGCGCGCTCGATGGGCTCCACCGCGCGACCATCCGGATTTTCCGGATCGAGCAAGCGACCGACCGCGTCCACCGCGGCACGCCGAACCCAGGCGTCGCCCGCACCGATGTACTCGAGGACCGGCCCGAGCGCGTCGGAGTCGCCGGTGAGGGCGAGGGCGCGCAACGCGGCGTCCGGACGAACCACGCCGCGGCGAAGCGCCGCCGCGATGACGAGCGCGCCGCCCTTGGCGCGCATCTCACCGAGAGAGAGCGCACAACCGTCCGCCATGTTGAACGACGGCTGACCTTCGAGGCAGAGCGTAAG
Source organism: Polyangiaceae bacterium (assembly GCA_036271175.1). Taxonomy (GTDB): domain Bacteria; phylum Myxococcota_A; class Polyangia; order Polyangiales; family Polyangiaceae; genus DASZVB01. The sequence goes on from DATBBD010000153.1 coordinate 1,154, forward strand.
CTTAGGAACCGCGCGCGCCCCGGCCCGCACGAGGGCCGCTCTCACCGGCGAGCGCTCGCGAGGATCGTCGTCGGAGAGCGCCGCGACGAGCGCGTCGATGCCGGTCTCGGACGGAATTTGCGCGAGCGCGTCGAACGCAGCCTTTCTGACGTCCGGACGGTGCTCGTCGCCCAGGAGCGCGACGATGGTCGACACGGCCTCCTCGGCATGAAGCCGCCCGAGAGCATCGAGCGCCGCGACGCGCACCACCTCGTCCGAGTCGCGGAGCACCAGGGTGAGTGCGCTCGCCGCGCGCGGGTCGCCGAGCTCGCCGAGCGCCGTCGCGACGCCTTGCCGCACGTTGGGGCGCGAGTCCTGGATCTTGCCGATGAGCGGCACGACCGCGCTCTTATCTCCGATGCGCGAGAGCGCGAGCACGACGGCCTCGCGAACGTCGGGGTCAGAATCGTCCAAGCGACCGAGAAGCGATACGACGGCGCGCGCCGATCCGGAGACGCCGAGAGCACGCGCGGCCGATGCGCGGACCGCGGCGTCGGGATCGGATAGCACGCGTCCGAGGGCAGCGACGGCCTCGATGCTCGGCTCTCTCGCGAGCGCCTCGGTTGCCGCGTGGCGGACGTGCGGATCCGGGTCGCCGAGCCACGCAGTCACGCGGGCGCCGAGGCCCAGCGTTCTAGCGGCGAGCAACGCCTCGAGCACCGCGACGCGCACGGCCGGGTCGGGATCGGCGAGCGCCGGCATTCCGAGGCGCGCGACGGCGGGTGCCGGAAAATCGACGAGTCGACGCGCGGCACGCCGGCGCGTCCCTACATCGGGGTTCGTGAGCTCGCGCCCGGTCCGCTCCACGGTGCTCGGCCACACGAACGCGCCCGCGCTACTCGAAAGCAGCGCCGCGGAGAGGCAAGCGCGTCCGGCGAACCGCCACACGGGGGCTAGTCTAGCGCCGAGAAACGCCGAACGGAGACCCCATCTCGCCGAAGGCTTCGCGAGAGACGCGCTGTTGAGCCGGCCTGACGTACCCGTAAAAAAGCAGGTTCAATACGACGAGCCGGAACAACAAGTACCACTCGAAAACGTCGAACGCAGCGGAAAGGGCCACCCCGAACGCCAAGGACCCAGGCCCGAACCATTGCCGCCACACCTTCAGCACCGGCTCCGCGTGCAGCGCGTAGATCCGCGCGCGTTCGGAATCGTACGGCGGAAGCGCCGACAAGCGGTGCGCCGTGTTCGGGTCGAACCACTGCAAGTAATCTTGTTGGCTCTTCACGTAAAAGAGATAGATCGGCCAGCAAAACCTCGCGACGAAGCCGACCTCGTCGCCCTTACTCGCGTCATGTCGCGCTTGCGCGGTCTCGAAGTCCTCCGCGTCGCGATACGTCGGCACGGTCATCTTCAAAAACACGTTCTTGAAGTGGTCGTACATCGTGGTGTGGAAGGAGCTGGTCACGCTGACCGCCACGAGCGCGGCGATGAGGGCGTAGCGAACCGCAGGCGGTTCCCAGTGCCGCACGAGAAGCACGTATCCGGTGCCGCCGACGAAGGCGATCGTGACCATCAGATCGGCGGTGCCGTCTATCATCCGTCCGAACGGCGATGCGGTCCCGCGAAGCCGCGCGAGCTGTCCGTCCGCGCAATCGAACACCGCGGAGAGCACGAGCGCGAGCGCGCCGTATTGGAGATGACCCGGAAACTGGACCACGAACGCGGTGCCGCAAGCCAAGCCGAAGAGCAACGACACCAGCGTGATCAGGTTCGGCGACACCGGCGTCGGCATGCACGCCCGCGCGAGGACGTATCCGAGCGGGCGATGAAGCCAAATGTCGATCGGCTCCTCGACGACGAGGGGCTTCAGGCTCTTCAGATAGCCCGACCAGAAACCCACCTGGGACCCCGGTTCCATCGGGCCGGCCCCCACTGGCCCGTTCACTCAGCGTCGCTCGGCGCGGCGATGAGCTGGGTCGGTGCTCGGTGGACGCGACGCGACGCGACGCGCTCGAACGCGCGGACACAGCGCACGTTCTGATCGTGCGTGCTCACGGTGACACGCACGTAGCGGCGGGTTGCGTGGTGTACCTCGAGCGAGCGGATCAGGATCCCCTCGGCGAGCACCGCGGCCACGAAGTCCGCGGCGGAGAGTCCCGTTTGCGAGATGTCGACCAGGACGAAGTTTCCTTCGCTCGGCAACACCGAGAGCCCGTAGATCGCTCCGAGCCCCTCGGAAAGCTCGGCGCGCGACGCTTTCAGGTCGGCGATCCGCGCATCGAATTCGGCCTGATCTTCCAGCGCAGCTTCGGCGGCGGCGAGCGTCACCGACGGCAGGTTCCACGGGATCTTCACTCGCGAAAGCAGCTCGATCACCGCTGCGTGACCGAGCGCGTACCCGAGACGCAGCCCCGCGAGGCCGAACGCCTTGGAGAACGTGCGAAGGACGATGACGTTCGGGTATTCGCGCAGGAGATGCGCATAGCTCTCGCTAGAACCGAGCTCCACGTACGCCTCGTCGACGACGGTCGGCAGGCCGAGCTGAACGAGGCGTCTGAGATCGGCCTCGGGAATTCGATTTCCGGTCGGGTTGTTCGGCGTGCAGAGGAACAAAACTTTCGTGCGCTCGGTGACCGCACGAATCAACCCCGTGATGTCGTGCTCGTGATCCTCGGTCATCGGAACCAGCACCGGAATGCCGCCCACGACGCGCGTTCGTGCCTCGTACATGCTGAACGTCGGCACGCTGAGCAAGACTTCTTCGCCGGGTGCGACGAAGGTCCGGATCACCAGATCGATGAGCTCCGTCGATCCCGTTCCGAGGAGCACGTTGGAGGCCGTCAGCCCGTCGTTGTTCGCGAGCCTCTCCTTCAATCGCATCCCATTCGGCGGATACAGGTTCGCATTCGTGGCGGCGTCGACGATCGCGCGAATGACGCGCGGGCTCGGGCCGAACGGGCTCTCGTTCGACATCATGCGAAGGACGTCGCGATCTTGGGCGATCGCGAAGTGCCCCTCGTTGTACGGCTTGGCGGCGCGCACCCAGGTCGGCGCGAACAGTTCCACCGCTTCCGGATGCACCGGACCGGTGCTACCCGGTTCATCACCGAGCGCGTCGCCGAACACGCGAAGCATCGCCTCGGCGCGCTCGAGCGCTTCCGGTGTGTCCACGTCGATCCAACGAGCATCGCCGACGTCGCACGCGAAGAAGGCACCCTTCTCGGCGAGCGCACGTACCCCGTCGGAAAGCGAGCAATCGCCCTGCTTTTCGTACGCCTTCTCGATCTCGGCGATGAGGGCGGGGCCGATGCGAAACACGCCGGTGTCGATCGCGTCGTACACCTCGAGCTCTTTGCCGATCTCGGTGATGCGACCCGCGGAAGTCACGACCTTCGTCGCGTCGTCGATGTCGAAGCAACGGGGCACGTCGCGATCGACGCCCAAGCCGCAAGCGCCCGCGGGCAGCTCGGCTTGCAGAAGCCGTCGCGGCAGGTCCGGCGAGTACAGATGATCCGACATCGTCAGCAAGCACTCGCCGTCGACGTATTCCTTGGCGGCGAGCAGCGAGACGCCGTTCTTCGCGTGATAGTCGCGATTCTCGACGAACCGCAGCTCGAGGCCGAGACCCGGCGCGGCAAGAAGCGCGCGACGAATGACGTCGCCACGATGACCGAGCACGATCACCGCTTCTTGAATGCCCACGTGCTCGAGCGTGCGAAGCACGCGAACGAGTAGCGGAACGCCGGAGACCGGTCGAATCGGCTTGGGTGTGTCACCGGAAAGCCTCGAACCCAATCCAGCCGCTAAGACAATTGCTCTAGTTATGCGTCGGTCTTTCATTCGACTCTCCGCCCGGGCCCCTGGTAACACGCGCGATGAAATCACGGCAAATCCTTTTCAGTTCATGCGTTTACAGAATCCGAGGGCTGTCGCTCGATAGCGACACTGTTGCAATTCGAACACACTAGAACACTCGGTTCCGCATTCCGAAAACGGGGTCGCTTCGGTCGGACAAGAAAAACAATTTCGACACTTTCGGAGCTCTCGAGCTCGTCGGTGACGATTCCCCACTGAGCAAATGCAGTGCCAGATGCTGAAGTGCGTCAAAACATTCGCACTTACAGTTGCGTGTGTGTCGCAAACGACGCTGACGGCGCCGAGTCGCTCAACAGGTCACTCCGGAGAGCGGTCACCAAGTCGACGATCCGCGAAGCGTGAGACGCAGTCGCACGAGAGCCGTGAATCGGCGGAACACCCCCATGCCACGATCGCCACGGGGCGCCACACGTGTCGCTCCTCGTTCACGACCCAACGCGGCGCAGGCACCGACGTGCGAGAGTTCGCTCATCGCGCGAAGAGTCGCGCCGCCTGCTCCAGATCTTCCGGCGAATCGACTTCGCACCACGGGATCCCGCTGACGTCTGCCGCCCCCACGTGAAGCCCGGCGACGATGAGCCGCGAATAGACGTCCTCGTAGTAGAGGTGGACCTCTCCGGCGCGCCGCGCGCGATCGAGGCCATCGAAGAGCAGCGTGCTCGCTTCGGCGGAGATGCGCTCGACCCCGATGCTCTCGCCGCCGGAGCGAGCAAGTTCGAGGTGTTTGCCGAACTCCACGACGCGTGTGCCGCTCGCGTCCAACTGCGCTTTCATCGCTTCGGCGTCGAGCAGCCGCCCGCGGTCGATCGCCGCGACGAGCGGCGCCGGAACGGCGTCGAGCCTGGCAAGAATCTCCGGCGCGAACAAGACGTCGCCGTCGAGTCGATAGAACGATCGTCCCTCGAGCGCGTTTCGACAGAGCGCGAGCGAAACCGAATTCTGAGTGCGTTCGTATTCAGGGTTGCGAACGAAGGTCACGTCGAGCGGCGCGTCCGAAAGCGCTGTTTTCAAGGCATCTTCGCGATACCCAGTGGCCACGACCAAGAGCGAGACACCGCGCTCCACGAGCGCGTCGAGCGCTCGTCGGAGAATCGATCGCCCACCAACGGAAACGAGCGCCTTCGGTCGATCGTCGGTGAGCGGGCGCAGGCGGGAGCCTACGCCCGCGGCTAGAATGACAGCGGCGGGGGCGCTCATGATGATTGGCCCGACGATTGCACACCTCGTCAGTTCTTGGTAGGAGCCGCGCTCGTCACATGAAGCAACCCGAAAAAATCAAACAGCCTGGTGGAAAGCTCGCCGTTTTTCTCCCGGGCCTCGGTGCCGTATCGACCACGTTCATCGCGGGCTGTTTGCTCGCGCGAAAGGGCGAAGGGGCGCCGATCGGGTCCCTCACTCAAATGGGGACGATTCGCCTCGGCAAGCGAACCGATCACCGCGCGCCGAAGATCAAAGACTTCATTCCCCTGGCAACGCTCGACCAGCTCGACTTCTGCGCTTGGGATCTGTTTCCCGACAACGCCTACGAAGCCGCGGTGAAGGCCGACGTGCTCGAATCGAAGCACCTCGACACGATCCGCGCCGAGCTCGAAGCGATCGTGCCGAAGCCCGCCGTGTTCTACCCCGAATACGTGAAGCGGCTGAGCGGCAATCACGTGAAGAAGGCAGCGACCAAGGCCGACATGGTCGAAGCACTGCGCGACGACATCCGCTCCTTCATGGCCGAGCGCAAGGCCGATCGCGCCGTGTGCGTGTGGTGCGGTTCGACGGAGATCTACATCAAGGCGTCCGAGGTTCATCAGACCATCGACGCTTTCGAGAAGGGCCTCCGGGCGAATCACCCGGCGATCTCGAGCTCGCAGATCTACGCCTGGGCGTGCTTGAAGGAAGGGGTGCCGTTCGCGAATGGCGCACCGAACCTCTGTGTGGATTTTCCTGCAGCAATGGAGCTCTCGAAACAGACGGCCACGCCGATCTGCGGAAAAGACTTCAAGACCGGCCAGACCTTGATGAAGACGATCCTCGCGCCGGGCCTGAAGGCGCGCATGCTCGGCCTCGACGGCTGGTTCTCCACGAACATTCTCGGCAACCGCGACGGCGAGGTGCTCGACGACCCCGACAACTTCAAGACGAAGGAAGTCTCGAAGCTCAGCGTGCTCGAGCACATTCTCCAGCCCGAGGTGTACCCCGAGCTTTACGGGAACGTGTATCACAAGGTCACGATCAACTATTACCCGCCGCGCGGCGACGCGAAGGAAGGCTGGGACAACCTCGATATCCGCGGTTGGCTCGGCTACCCGATGCAGATCAAGGTCGACTTTCTTTGCCGCGACTCGATCCTCGCCGCACCGCTCGTGCTCGACCTGGCGCTATTCATGGATCTCGCAAAGCGCGCCGGTTTCCGCGGCGTCCAAGAGTGGCTCAGCTTCTACTTCAAGAGCCCGATGACCGCCGAAGGCCTGTACCCCGAGCATGATCTGTTCATTCAGAGCATGAAGCTGAAGAATACGTTGCGTTGGATGGTCGGGGAGGATCTGATCACGCATCTCGGGAACGAGTATTATGACTAGGTTTAGTTTTGAGATTTTGTGTGGGTCGGAGTCGCGCGATCGGTCCGCGCGACTCACGCGATCGGTCAACGACGCCCGCCGGGTCAGCCGGTAATCTCACTCGCGCCTCATTCGCCGATCGTGATCTGGTCTTCCAAGACCGCTAACTCGAAGCAGCTCTCGGGGCCCCTGCCCCGTTCGCGGGTGCTCGCTGGGTTCTCGCGATCTGTTTCGAACACCGAGCAGAGCGGACCGGAGGTGCGCGGTTGCGATCCGTTTCGAGCGCAGAGCAGAGCGGGCCGGCGCAGCGCGCTCCGGTCAGAGCAGACAAGACTGAGTAGAACCAAGCGCAAGCGGGCGCTTGGTGCCGTGTGGGCGTCGATTATTTTGATTGGCTCCCAGAGCGGACGATCGCGTCGGCGGGTCGTCGGAATGCGAGTGCGCTTGCTACGCTACGATAAGCCGCTCAGGCGCCGCGAGACCCAGTGCGCGCCTAGCACTACTGCGGCCGAGAGCGCCCAGGCCCAGGGGGGGAGGACGGGAGCGACGTGGCGCTCGGCGGCGATTTCGGTCGAGGTGGGGACTGGGATCCCGTCGATGCCGTCGAGGTCGACGGAACGGCCGCCGCTCACTTTCGCGATTTGGTCGAGGCGCTCGGGATCGGGGCGTGAATCGCTGAAGGCGGGGCCCGCGGGCTCGCAGGCAAAGTCGTGTCGCGTGGGCGGCGCGGCGCCGATGCGGACGCGCGCGGTGTACCCGCCTGCCGCGAGCTTGGGCAAGGTGAGCTCTACTTC
>DATBBD010000154.1:0-23880 GCA_036271175.1 Polyangiaceae bacterium
CACGCCGCCGTTCGGAGCGGGGAAGAAGTACATGACCGCCATGCACATCTCGTTCTTGATCGCCGAGATGCCCACCGTGATCGCCTGAGCCGTGTCGTTCTGGTAGGTGCAAGCGTAGTAAATCTTCTCGTTCGCCCCGAACGTCAGGTACGGCGGCGTTTCCCACGTGCCGACGTCGGGGTGCTCCCAGTCCGTCGTGTGCACGAGCTCATCGCCGATAGCGCCGTTCGTGTAGCGGTGAATCGTCGCCAGGGTCGCGTGCTTGTGCGTGTGTGTGCTGGCCACGAAGAACTGCGCTCCCTGTGGCACCGTGCACGTTCCGCTCACCGTCTGCGTGCCGTTCGGCGGCACGTTGATCGACGTGTTGAAGCTGACGAGTGAACCGGCTTTCTGGAAGGTGCCCTGAGCGAACTCGAGATTCAGCAGGATGTGCACCTGCAGGGAATCGGTGCCGGTGTTGATGTAGTGCATGTCGAACAGGATCGGCTGCTTCGCCGCGAACGGCATCGCCACGCCGTCCGGCATGGGCAGCTGATTGTCGACCGACGACGACGCGTACACCCACGTCGAGTCGAGGCCGCCGGTGCATCCGGTCGCATCGAGCGTTCCGTCGGGTTCGCTCGCCGAATTCGCCTGATATAGGATGAAGTGGTGGCTCCCGGGCGTCATCTGCGACACGAAGCGGTGCACGTCCGACTCCGAGCTGTTCGGAACCGACGTGTGGTAGCACTTGAATACTTCGTCGCCGGGGTTCAGCGTGAAGGTCGGCGTCTCGATCTGAACGCCCAACGACGGATCGGGCGCGAGCAGGATGCCGTTCGCGTCGTAGTTGACCGGGAGAAAGCCGCTCGGCGTCGTCCCGGTGCTCGCAGGCGGAGTGCCCGTGGTGGTCGGCGGAGTGCCGGTCGTCGTGGGCGGAGTCCCCGTGCTGGTCGGCGGAGTACCCGTCGTCGTGGGCGGCGTCCCCGTGGTGGTCGGCGGAGTACCGGTCGTCGTGGGCGGCGTCCCCGTGCTGGTCGGTGGCGTGGTCGTGCCGGTGCCCGTGCTTCCGCCGATCGTGGGCGGTTGCTGTTGATTGCCGCCGACCGTCGGCGGCTGCTGCTGGGTGCCGGACGGCGGGAGGTTGTCGCCGGTCTGATCGCTGGTTCCGCTGCCGCTTCCCCCGTTGGCGCCGCATCCGGCAACTCCGATTGCCAGGGGGGCCGCGATCGCAATCAGCACATGGTTTACGGCGTTGTTGCGTCTAAACATGATGATTTCCTCCGCCGGCCTCCGGCGTTCGGTACACGAGATCTGAAGAGTCGTCGTTGCGGCTGCCGCAAGGGATCGCGAATGATCGAAACAACCGCCCTAGATTGCGCCTAAACGCTAACACCCTCTCGACTACTGGGCACTTGACCCTGTCGCTCGATAGGTGGTCGGATTCGCTCACACGGCATTCGCGTGTGTCTCGTCGCTAGGCGGTCTTCGTGCGGCTTGGCGCGATGTTTCGTCGATGACTGCACGCGAGACCAACGAGTCACACACGAGAAAATCGCGACCACGACATTCTTTCGCCCCGTGTGCAATTCGAGCGGATACCGCCGGGTTCATCTGGCCACTCGAACGGCCGGAAATCGGAAGTGCCGAGCCGTCAGGAGGCGGCGAGCACGCCGAGGTATTCCGTGACCACGTGGGATAGTCCAACGAAGAGCGCGCGACCGATGATCGCGTGGCCGATCGACACTTCGTCGAGGTGCGGCAGCGAGCGGAACAGGACGAGGTTCTCGAGGTCGAGATCGTGGCCCGCGTTCACGCCGAGTCCGAGCGCGCGGGCTCGCTCCGCAGCGCGAACGTACGTCGCGAAGCTCGCGGCGGCCGCCTCTGCGCCTTGCTCGAACGCGCGCGCGAAGGGCTCGGTGTAGAGCTCCACTCGGTCGGCGTTCATCTCCTTGGCCCAATCGACGGCGTCGAGCACGGGGTCGACGAACAGGCTGATTCGAATGCCGGCCCCGCGGAGTTTGCTCACCGCCGATTCGAGCAGCGGTCGATGCTGCCCGGGTTGCCACCCGGCGTGGCTCGTCACTTCGCCGGGGGACACGGGAACCAGGGTCGCCTGCTCGGGACGGACCCGGCACACGAGGTCGACCCAGTCCGGGCGCGGATCGCCCTCGACGTTGTATTCGAGCGCGGGGCCCCACTCGCCGGCGAAGGCTTGCTTCAGCTCGACCACGTCGTTCGGCGTGATGTGGCGCTGGTCTCCGCGCGGATGAACCGTGACGCCCTGCGCGCCCGCGCGGACGGCAACCTTCGCCGCTTCGACGACGCTCGGAAACGAACCCCCGCGGGAGTTCCTGACCGTCGCGACCTTGTTGACGTTGACGCTGAGCCGGACCACGTTCACCTGAACCTCAAGGCTCGCTCGCCCGTCAAGCCCGGCCCCGGGCGAGGCTTGGCCGAGAACCGGAGCGGAACATACTCAGGTATTTGAGCACCGGAAGCGCAGGCCAAACGAAGCCCGCGGCCGGAATCGGCGGGCGTGGTGCCCAAGATACCTGGGCGCAGCCGGACCACTCGTCCGATTTACACCGGGTTCAGCTCGCGGACGAGCGCTTCGAGAGGGCGGACGTGATCCGCGACGTCGTGCGGGAGGCAGCGTTCCGATGAATCACCCCGGCACTTGCGGCGCGCGCGAGCGACACGACGGCTTCGGCGATCTTCGTCTTCACGTCGGCATCGCCGGCAGCGACCGCGGCGCGAGCCTTTTTCACCGCAGTGCGGAGCGCCGAACGGAGCGTCTTGTTGCGCGCGGTCCGCTTGATGCGCTGGCGGTTTCGTTTTGCTGCGGAAGGATGGTTCGCCATCGAAAATGCTCTCTTCTTGCCGTCGATTGCTTAGCTAGCAGCCGGCTTCTTCGCGTCCGCCGCGTTCGCGTCGTAGCCCGGAGGCTGAACGGGGAACACCGGAGTCTGCTCGGTCTTCTTGTTCCAACGGCCCCGCTGCGACGCACGGAGGCGGCGGCGGCGATTCGTTTGCTTGGTCGATGAAACCACTCTAGTTTCCTTCTGTTCGTAACGCGCGCACGCGGCGCCGTTCGAAGGGGCGGGAATATGATCGAAGGGTGCGCCCATGTCAAACCGAACCCGCTGGGTTCGGCCCGTTCTCCGCCCATTACGGCGGACGGACGGTGAGGGAAAATGCGTAGGACGGATCCGAAAATGGCGGCACTCGCGCGGCCATGAGCGCCGATTTGAGACAGCCTTCCGCGGGCGTGGCGGCTGCGGGGCCGGAGATCGCCACCGAGTGCACCCGGCCGTCCGAGCCGAACGTCACCGTCGCCGTCGAGCCCGAGTCCTGGCCGGCGAGGCAGCTCCGCGCGCCCATCATCACCGAACCCACCGCCGCCTGGACGAGCCCGACGCTCGGCCGGTTCGGCGTGGGCTCGTCGGAGGGCGCTTTCGGGGGCGCGCTGGGCGGCTTTGCCGCCGGAGGATCCGCTGCGTTCGAGTCGTCGGTCGTGCCCTCGGCCGTCTCCGGAAGCACGACTTTGCTCGCGCTCGCGCTCGCCTTTTTCGATTTGGAGGGGGGGTCGGTTCGCGCCGCGAGCGCCGGAGTGGGGACCGGCGTCGTCCGGGACGGTGCCGCGGACGTCGCGGGAACGGCTTCGGCGTTCGAGCTCGGCGCCGCCGTCGCGGGCGCCGCCTCCGACGCCATCGGCGCGGCGACCGCAGCACTGACCGACGCGCTGGACGGCTGAGTCACCGCCGCGGCGTGAACCGGTTCGCTCGTCGGGAATGCGACCGTGCTCGGCGCGACGTCGTGCCGCGTCGCGAAGTAGAGCGCCGCCGAAGCGGCCAACGCCACCGCGGCTCCGAGCGCCGCCGCTCCGATGGGCCGCCCTGGAGTCGCCGGCGGCATCTCGGAGCGCGCCGTGGCCTCGCGCAGCGATGTCTCGTCGCCAAGGTGTCGTCTTTCGCGCGCCTCGTGCGGCGAGCGAGGCGGAACGGCGCCCGTTCGCGACGGCGGTGCCGGCCGCGGTTCGTCGCGAGGTCGCACCGGGGCTTCGGGCCGCGGCCCCGCGGCGGTCTCCGGCGACTTCGTCGCCTCGCCAGCGGGTCGCCGTCGCGCCGCGGCCATCAGGCCCTGCCGCGCCAGCTCTTTCGGGCTCATCGATTCGGAAGCGGCGAGCACCGCGCGCGCCGCCTCGGCGAGATTCGGCGCGTCCTCGACGGGCTCGGGCTCGAGGCTACCTTCGCCGGGTTCCGCGGGGAGCGGCGCGTCGAAGAGCGCACCCGCCGGCGTGGAAGACGGCGCCGAAGACGGCGCGCGATCGATCCGTCCCATGGTGTCGCTCGAGAACCCCTCCCACGCGAGCGCGCTGCGATCCGGCGCCGGCCACTCGTACAAGAGCGCTTCGGCGTCGTCGGGCAGCCGCGGAAAGCTTCGATCCTGGGGGCTCATGCGTCCTTGTCCGGCAGAGGTCCATGGCCACGGTTCGCGAGGAACTCCTTCAGCTTCTTTCTCGCTTCGTGGACTCGCCACGCGACGGTGCCCTCGGGGCAGCCGAGGACCTCGCCTGCTTCAGCGTGGCTCAATCCGTCCACCGTGACCAGGATCAGGGTCGTCCGGAGGGTTTCGCTGAGCGAATCGATGCCCGCGGCGAGCGCCGTCGCTAGCTCGCGATCGGACAGCTGTCGCGACGGATCGGAGTGGCTCGGCCGTCGCTCGACGAGCGCCGCTTCGATGCGCGGGTCGTCGAGAGGCCCGGAGCGCGCCGTCTTCCGCGAGCGGAGTGCGTTCAGCGAGAGGTTCACCGTGATCCGATAGAGCCAGGTGAACGGCTCGCTCCTGCCGTCGAAGCGCTCGAGCGCGCCGTACGCGCGCACGAAAGCGTCCTGTGCGATGTCTTCCGCTTCTGCGGCGCTCGTCACCAGGTGCACGGCGAGCCGAAAGACGCGGCGCTGGTGACGTCGAACGAATCGCCCGAATGCTCGACTGTCCCCGGTGCGAGCGGCTTCGATGAGCTCGCGATCGGTCTCTTGGTCTGCCATCCGGCGAGATCGCTCGAGCCGGGCGTGCCTATTTCAGCTTTCGTGCGAGCAGATCGCCGAGCGTTCCGAAGCCGCCCTCTTGCGCGAGCTTTTGACGGTACTCGCGGTGCGCGCGACGTTCTTCGTCTTCCGCCGCTTGGCGGATGCTGAGCTTCGGCTCGCCGCGGCGCGGATCGACGTCGATGATCTTCGCGTCGAAGAGCATTCCCGGCGGGAATTTTTTCCGGAGATCGGTCCCGCGGGCGGTGCTGGTCTGGCCCGCCGGAATGAACCCGCGAGCGGCGCGGCCGGTGACGCCGAGCAAGCGCACGACGACGCCCGCTGCTTCGCCGCGCACGACCTCGACTTTGACGACGCCGTTCTTCGTGACGCGCTGCGGGGGTTCGGCCGCGTGCTCCGACGTCGGCGCCGGGTGCAGCGTGATCTTTCGATTGCGGAGGTCGAAATGATGCACGACTACGTCGAGCGTCTCGCCGACTTTGACGATCTCGTCGGGGTGCTCGACGCGCTTCATCGTGAGATCGCTCACGTGAATCAGCCCTTCGATTCCCGGCGACAATTCGACGAACACGCCGAACTTTTCGACGCGAGTCACCTTGCCGTTGAACCGCGAACCGGGCGGGTGCTGGTCGCGCGCGTCCGTCCAGGGGTCGGAGATGAGCGCTCTACGGCTCAGCCAGATCTTCCCCTTGTCGTCGATCTTGGTGATCTTGACTTCGATGTCGTCGCCGGGCTTGAAAAGGTCGACGAGCCGCGCGCGGGGATCGTGCGATGCCTCGGTCGCGTGCACGAGCCCTTCGAGGTTCTCGGCTTCGGGCAGGGCGACGAACACGCCCCACTCGACGATCGTACGAACGACGCCCTTCATCACCTGACCTTCGGTCAGGAGCTCGAGCGCCTTCTTGCGGCGGACGTGCGCTTCCGCTTCGAGCATCGGACGCCGCGTCACGACGACGTCGCGTCCCGCCGGGTCGCACTGAAGCACCTTGAAGTCGAGGCGCTGGCCGAGAAGCTCGACGAAATTCGCGTTGTGAGGGTGCAAATCCATCCCGGAAGCCGGCGCAAACGCGCGGAGCCCCTCGATGTCGACCTCGATGCCGCCCTTGATCACGCCGGTGACGAGCCCGAACACCGGTTGGCCTTCTTTCAGAGCTTGCTCGACCTTCGGCCGCGTCTCTTCTTCGCGGAGGGGTTTCCGCGTGAGCACGACGAGCCCGCCGCGCGAACCGTCCTGATGCACCCGCGCCACGAAGCGATCGCTCGCCGCGGGAATCAGATCGTCGGCAGCCATTTCCGAGCGGTCGAAGATCGCCAGGGCCTTGCCCGACAGGTCCACCATGATCGCGTGGTCGAGGACGGAGGTGACTTTGCCGAACACCTCTTCGCCGACGTGGAACGGCGTGCGCTCCGTCGAAGGCCGATGCGGCTTCTGCGGTTTCGGCGCGGGCGCCGGTTGCGAACCGTCTGCGGCCGCCGCTTCACCGCCGCCGCCTTCCTTCTTCTTTCGACGGCGTCGCTTGCGTTTGCGCTTCGGCTTCTCCGCACCGTCGGCGCTCGCCGTGCCGTCGGCGTTGGCAGCACCCTCGGGCGCTTCGCTCGGCGTCTCGCTGTCGCCGCTCTCGTCGGACTCTACGTCGTCCGTAGCCGCGTCGCCTGCGGCGTCCCCGGGCGCGTCGTGCGCGGACACCTCGGTCGCCGGAGCATCGTCGGCTGGCGTATCGGGTGACGCGACGTGGGCCGCGGTGTCGGCACTGCCGTCACCGCTCGCCGTTCGCTGGGCGAACACATCGGGCACGTGACCATCTGCGATCGGCTCGTGAGGAGTCGATTCGATTTTCGCGTTCCCACCGGAGGTTTGTTCGGAAGCCATTTCTTGAGCGCTCTACCGCTTTTCCGAGGCCCCTATAACGCGCCGGAGCGCGGCTGCCAACGCGCGAAGCCGATGGGCGCCTTCAGCGCGCGATCGGTAGGTGTTTGTTGACGCCGCCGGAGCGATCGATGGTGACGGCGCTGGGGGCGGCAAGCTCCGCTACCCGTTCCGTGAGCCGTTCCGCCACCCCGAGGAACGCTTTGGCCGTTTCCGAACCTGGCGACGCGGCGACGATCGGCGTTCCCGCATCGCCCCACTCGCGGACGGCCGTGTCGATCGGGATCTGCCCGATGAGCGGCGCTCGAGCGAAGGCGGCGACCTTTTCGCCGCCTCCCGTTCCGAAGATTTCGTGGCGCTTGTCGCATCCGTCGCAGATGAAATAGCTCTCGTTTTCGACGATACCGAGGATCGGAATGCCGACCTTCTCCGCCATCGACACGGACTTGTAGACGTCCTGGAGCGCGACTTCCTGCGGCGTGGTGACCACGATGGCCCCGGTCGAACGCAGGCGCTGGGAGAGGGTGAGCGCGATGTCCCCGGTCCCCGGCGGCAGGTCGAGCACCAGATAATCGAGCTCACCCCAGTCTACGTCCTTGAGGAACTGAAGGAGCGCGCCGTGGAGCATCGGTCCTCGCCACACGATCGCCGCTTTGTCGTCTTCGAGGAGAAACCCGATGCTCATGAGCTTCACGTCGAAGCGGCTCAAGGGTCGGATGCGTGCGCCGTCGCTCAGCGGCCTTCCCGAGATACCGAACATCGTCGGAACGCTCGGGCCGTACATGTCGGCGTCGAGCAAGCCCACCTTTTTGCCGGAGCGAGCGAGCGCGAGCGCGAGGTTTGCTGCGACGGTGCTTTTGCCGACGCCGCCCTTGCCGCTCATGACGAGCACGACGTCCTTCACTCCGGGAACGGGATCGTCGGCGGCGATGGCGCGCATGCCGCTCCAGTAGGTCAACATCGCCGCCCCGGCAATGCCCGGTCTGAAGACGGCGGCTTACCGGACCGTCACACGAGGTGGCAGAGCCACGCGACGAGGACGCCAAGCCCGATGCCCGCGGCGGCGGCCCATGCGGCGCGGCGCCAGGGGAACATCGATTTCGGAGTGCCGTCGCCGGAGCTTCGAGCGCCGAGCAGTGACGTCCCGAGGTCGGTCGGAAAATCCGAAGAATCCCCCGCGGGATGGGACGGCGGGAGCGGCGCGTCCGACCAATTTTCGACATCGCGGCCCGTCGAGAGCTGGATCTTCGGGGCCGTCGGCGCTCGAGGAAAAACCGGACTTTGCAGCATCGAATCGGCGATCGGTTCGCCTCGCGGCTTCCCCTCGATGCGGGCGAGGTGGAGCAACGGAAAATCGCGAGGAGGGCGGCTCGCGATCGGGTCGTCGAAGTCATCGCCCCCGAGCGCGTGGGCAACCAGTGGGAACGCGTCCGCCGAGAGCGGCCCGCCGGGAACCGAATGAGGCGGCGGCCGAGAGAGATACGGCCCGAGCTGGCGCGCGAAGTCGCGGGCGCTCGCGATGCGATCGTCCGGGTCCGTCGCCATCGCGCGCTGGACGGCCAACGTCAGCAAGCGAGGCACCGCCGGGTTCACCGAGGCGAGGGGCTTCCACCGGCCGGCGATGACCTGTTGCAGGATGCGCGACGTGGTGCCCTCGAACGGAGGTTCGCCCGCGAGCAGCTGATACAGAATGATGCCGGCGGCATAGACGTCGGCGCGACCATCGACGTCGCGACCGAGGGCTTGCTCCGGCGCCATGTAAAGCGGCGTTCCGAAGATCCCCTCTTGGCCGTCGAGGTGACTCCCGAGGACGCCCTTCGCGATTCCGAAGTCGAGCACCTTGACCAACGGCGCGTCCGGTCTCGGGTGAGTGACCATGATGTTTGCCGGTTTCAGGTCACGGTGAACGATGCCTTGGGCGTGCGCGGCGCCGAGCGCTGAGAGCACCTGGGCCATGAGTTCGCAAGCGTATGCGGGAGCGAGCGCGCCGCGACGTTCGACGATTTCGTCGAGTGTCTCGCCGTGGAGCAGCTCCATGACGAGGTACGGCGTTCCTTCGGGCGTGACGCCCATGTCGTAGATGTCGACGACGTTCTCGTGATGGATCTGCGACACGGCGCGCGCTTCGAGCACGAACCGATCGCGCAGTTCGTCGTCGTCGGTGAGCGACCGATGCAGGAGCTTCAGGGCGGCGCGCCGGCCCATCACGACGTGCTCGGCCTCGTAGACGGTTGCGGCGCTGCCGGAGCCGAGCTCGCGGATCAGCGAGTACTTGCCGTCGATGGTCTCGTTGCGCAGAGCAACGCCCGAACCACTCGGAAGCGGAGGTGGCCCCGAGCGCACGTTAGTAGTCGCCGTCATGTGCTGCCGTTCCAGGAACGAGACGGTCGATCCGCGGCGTGGTTAAGGAGTTCTCCGTCAAACACCTTACTTTGACGCAAGTTCGCTCCGAGAAGGAGACCTTGCGCGCCGAATTTCTTGGACGGTCATCCCGCCGTCGTCGCATCACCCACGTTCGCGCACGTTCTACCACGCCGCCACGCCGCCTTCGGTTCGTAGTGCCCCGCCTTGCGGGCTCCTCATTCGCAGCGCGCGCACAAAACGACGACGCCGGCGCTGCCTTCATCGGCCGCGTCGGCGTCGTTTCCCTACATGCGAATCAGCTCGACGAGGCTTGGCCGCTCACGCTCGCGCTCGCGCTGACGGAGACGCTGACCGACGCCGAAGCAGATGCAGCCGCTCGGAGGTTCGCGACGAAGCTCGCGCCGTAGCTCACGGCGCAGGTGAGCTCCCCGGCGAGGGCCCCGGCGACGCTGCCGGCGCTGGTCACGACGGAACCCGCCGCCTCGGCGGCGAGCTTCGCTTGCGCACCCACCTGCAAGATCGCCGGAAGGTCCGCTTCGAGGGCTGCCTGGAGCGTCGCATTGCCGACGACCGTGACGACGACCTTCGGCGGATCGCACGTGGCCTTGAACGACGCTTGGCCATTGCAGCCCGCTTCGCAGTCGGCGTCGACCTTGCAGCTCGGCGGCGTGAGGGTGCCTTCGCACTGCGGCGCGGTGTACGCCACGGTGCAGCCGCCCTTGCAATTCACGTTCGCGCCGCAACTGATGTTCGCGTCGGCGGCGAGCGTGCAATTGCCGGTGCACGTTCCCGTGCACTCCGCGTCGCATTTGCCGGTGCAGGTCGCGTCGCAGGTTCCTTCGCAGGTGCCCGTGCACTTCGCGCCGTTGCTCGTGTTGCCGTCGCACTTGCCCGTGCAGTTGCCGCTGCACGTTCCGGTGCAGCTGCCGCCGCAGGTTCCCGTGCAGCTACCGCCACAGGTTCCTTGGCATTGCGCCGCGACGGACGCGGTGCCTTCGCAGGTGGCGCTCGCCTTGCACATCCCCGAGCACTGCCCGCTGAGCTCGCCCGGATCGCAGCGCACGTCGACCGTTCCGGGATCGCACATCGCGCTTCCCGTACAGCTCGCTTCGCAGCTCAACTGAGCCTGCGCGTCCACGTGGCACTGGCCGCCTTCGACCGCTACGGCGATCGTGACGTTCGCGACCGCCTTCGCGTTGGCGATCGCGGTCGCCGCTGCGTTGCACACCGTCTGCGCGTCTCCGCCCGAGCCGGCGTCGACCGGCACTGCCGTCCCGCCATCGCCCGCGCCCGTGCCGAGCTTGGCAACGATGTCACCGCATGCAGTGACCAACGACGCGTTCATGCTCGCCGAGACGCTGGTCAGCGCATCGACCGATGCTTTCAATGAGTCGGCTTTTGCGGACAGGTCGGCGTCGCAACCGCCGTTCTCCGCGTCTTGGACGGCCTTACATCCCTGCGAGAGCGCCGCAGCGAGCCCGATGAGCGCGACCGCGCTGGTTCCGATTCGAGTGATCTTTCGCATGACGAAGTTCCTTTAGGTTTTTCCCGAGTTCAAGACGACCGAGCGCATCGACCCGACGTGAGCCCACACTCCAGCCGGCGATTCTAACCTCTGCGTTTTGCCGTTGTCCCCATCCGAATCGCGGAAACCGTGCGGTACGGCGTGTGGCAGGACGGTACCCACACCCCTTTTATTCTATCTTCACGCGCCGTCTTTACGTCTCATCGGCGCCTCACTCGGGCCTCCACATGACGTGCTTTTCATTGCACGGGCCAGCACCCTTCGCTCGATTGCTGTCCGGCGCCTGGGTCGCGACTCGCGCCGATGCATTTTCCGGCGGCCGCCGATCCGACGTATTGCGACCCGCCGTAACACGTCATCGTGAGCGAGCCCGGTGCGGGTGTCAGCGGGCAACCTCCGCCCAGACACGTCGTCATCGTACCGCTGGGGCAGCTGCAATTCGCGGTGAGGTCGACGCAGTAGTGCTCACTCGTGAAGGGTTCCTGCTGGCAGAATCCGTTCGGGCAATCTTTCTGGTCTACGCAGGGTTCACAGCTCTTCCCGGTTCCGTGGCAGCTACCGAACCGATGCGAACATGTGGCCACTCCGAGGGCCGGATCCGTCACCGAACACGACGCGGCGCCGCCCCATGGGCACGAATCGTTCGCGGGGTCACACGCCACGGTGCAAATCTTGGTGCCCGAAGTGTCTTTCGCGCAGACCTGGCCGGCGATGCCGAGACAATCCGCGTCGGTCGTGCAGCTGTCGCAGAAGCTGCGGTACACGCACAGATTCGTGACGAGCCCGACGCCGCCGCATTGAAACGATTTGCCCGCGCCGATGTCGCCGGCCGCCACGCAATCGCCGCCCGGCTTTCCGACGAATCCGCAGGCGTCCGTGCACGGCTGTCGCGACGACATCTCGCTGTGGCAAGCGAACCCCGTCGGGCAATCGGTGTCGCTCGCGCAATCGAACTTCGTGCAATAGGCGTAGAGATCGCCCGGGCGCGCGCCGGCGTCGGCTGGACCGATCCCGGCTCCGCTATTTCCGACGTTCGTCCCGACACAAGTGAAGCCGCCCGCGGTGTCGCACTCGTCGCCCTGGGGGCACAAGGTTCCGTACTGGCCCTTGCCACGCGTCGCCGTATCTGGCGCGCACAAGTTCACGGATTTGCCGGCCGCGTCGGTCCCGGTTTTCGTGCAGCTGCCGGTCGAGCCGCAATCCGAATGCACGATGCACGTCGGCGTGCATTTTCCGGCGATGCAATCCTCGCCGGAATCTACTGCGCAATCGCTCGCCGTCTTGCATGACGTCGCCGCGGGCGCTGGGCTCGGCCCGTAACAATAAAGTCCCTTCGCGCCGTAGTCGGTTTGCACGGTGCGACAGCTCTCGGTCGACGGGCAATCGTCGTTCGTCGCGCAGGACGGGCGACACGCGTTTTGAAGGCAGCGAAACGTCGCGGGGCACGAGGCGTCGACGCACGTCGTTTCACAGCGTCCGTCGACCTCGGTGCCGGGGCAGGACGAAGAGCAGCCGGAAATGAGGAAGTGCGCTATCGCGGCCAGAAAGAAGCCGGAAAGAAGCTTCTGCACGGGGCGGAGCCTCACACGGAGGCAGTGGAGTGGGAAGGGCCATGCGAGACTTGCCGACCGGGCCGGTCTCCTCGTCGCGAACGAGCAGTAGCCGAGACGCGCGCGCTGCCGTAGACTCCGTCACGCGAATGGCCCGCTCACTGTTCGTCGCCGTTGCCTGCCTGATCGGCTGCTCGTCGACGGGCTGCTCGTCGACGGACACCCCGGCCGATTTCGATCAGGGCGCCACGCAAGCCGTCGTCGGCACGACCGAGTCGCGTTTGGCGTATCCGCCGGCTCCGTACGGAACCCGTCCGGGCGGCGTCATCGAGAACTTCCAGTTTCTCGGATGGCATCGCCCCGACCTCTCTAAGGATCCGACGAAGCTCGAGCCGGTAAGCCTGGCGGAATACTACAACCCGGATGGCACGAAGCCGACGCGGTTCATCGTGATGACGGCGACGGCCGTGTGGTGTTCGGCTTGCAAGCTCGAATATCGCGACCTGACCTCGAAGCAGGTGGCCGATTTTCGTTCGCGCGGCGTCGAATTCATCGGCGCGCTCTTCCAGGACCAAACGAGCAATCCGGCGCAGCCGTCAGATCTTCATACCTGGGCATCCACGTACGCCGTCTCGTTCCCCTTCGTGCTCGACCCCGAGCTCAAGCTCGGCGTCTTCTTCAGTCTCGAAGCGACGCCGATGGAAATGGTCATCGACACGAAGACCATGCAGATCCTCACCATCACCGACGGGTGGCTGCCCGGAAACGATCCTCTGTGGTCTTATCTCGACACACTGCTCGGCGATTGATCCTCGGTGCTACGGCGGCGACCGCGCTCTTCTTGGGCGCGTGCGCACCGGCGTCGACCGCGAAGGACGGCTCGTCCACGTCGGGCGCCACGCCGCCCGATTTCGAGCTCGAGTCGCTGGCCGGCGATTCGGTTCGGCTCGGCGATCACCTCGGCAAAGACGTCGTGCTCATCGACTTCTGGGCGACGTATTGCGACCCGTGCCTCGCATCGATGCCGCACCTCGAAGAGCTGTACGAAAAGTACAAGGCCAAGGGCTTCGTCGTCCTCGGGATCTCCATCGACGGCCCCGACTCGATCGCGCAAGTGCACGCCGAAGTCGACAAGCTCGGCGTGAAGTTTCCGATTTTGCTCGATCAAGAGACGCGAGTCGTCGGCTTGTACAATCCGAAAACGAGCGCGCCGTACAGCGTGCTCATCGGTCGCGACGGCCAGATCCGCGCGAAGCGCGAGGGGTATTCGACGGGAGCCGGCGGCGCGCTCGAGAAGGACATCGTCGCCGCGCTCGCGAATTGACCAGCGCGTCGCGCCGTGGCGAATCGTCACTTTGCGATGCGCTCTACGGAGCGTAGCGTCTTCTCTCGGCGACGCGTCGAGCCCGCGACGCCAGTGAGAAGGAGCGCGCCATGGTCAAGTCGATCCCCGAAGGTTACACGTCCGTCACTCCGTACCTGACGTTCCGCGACGCGAAAACGGCGATCGCGTTCTACGAGCGCGCGCTCGGCGCCAAAGAGCTCGTTCGGATGCCCATGCCGGACGGACGCATCGGGCACGCCGAGCTTCAGATCGGCAACGCGCGCATCATGCTCGCCGACGAATCGCCGATGATGGGCAACAAAAGCCCGCATTCGATCGGGGGCACGCCGATCAGCCTCTGTCTCTACACCGAGAACGTCGACGCCGTCGCGGCGCGCTTCGTCGAAGCCGGCGGCAAAATGAAGCGCGAGCTCACGAATCAATTCTACGGCGATCGCTCCGGCCAGTTCGAAGATCCCGAAGGCTATTCCTGGACGCTCGCCCAGCACGTCGAAGACGTGTCGCCCGAAGAGATGAAGCGCCGCATGGACAAGATGGGTCAATGATCCGAGCGCGACGGTCTCCGCGCGGGCCGATCGCGAAGTCAACGAAGGCAAGACGCGACGAACGCTCCGGAGCCGCGTACGGGGGTTTGTTGGTGCGAATTTGAAGCGCGCGGTCGCGTGCGCCGTCCGGGTGCTCGCCGCGGACGGCGACATCGCAAGCGACTAAGACCACGCCCAGCGAAACGACCCGTCGCGAACGGGGCTTCGCAGAAAGGCGCCCGCTCAGCGTGGAAATGCCGCGGCGTTGCCGCCGTCGACCGTGACGACGGAGCCCGTCGTGGCCTCGGCGGTCGCCAGGAACGCGAACGCGCGCGCGACGTCCGTGGCGGTCGTCTCGCGGTGCAGCAAGTTGTCGCGAAAATATTCGTCGGGCGAGACGCCTCGCGCCTTGGCGCGCGCTTCCACGATGCCGTCGAAGAGCGCGGTGCGGATCCGATCGGCATTGACGGCGTTCGCGCGGACGCCGTCCTTGCCGAGATCGACGGCGTATTGTCGCATCAGCGCGACGAGCGCCGCCTTCGGGACCGCGTAGGGGCCGAAATCGCGCCCGGGGTTGAACGCGCTCTTCGACGCGTTGAAAAGGAGGCAGCCACCGATGCCCTGCGCGAGAAACACATCTGTGGCCGCGCGCGCAACGCGCTGATGCGCGACGAGGTTCAGCTCGAGCGACTTTTCGAACGCCGCTTCGCCCGCTTCGGTGTGCAGGAGCCCCGACGGCGCATTGCCGGCGTTGGACACGACCACGTCGAGCCCGCCGAACGCATCGACGCAGGTGCCGACCAGTTCTTCGGCACCGTCGCGCGCCGTGACGTCCGCGGCGGCGTGGGCGACCCGCGTCCCGGAGCGGCGGGACAGCTCGTTCGACGTCCGCGCGAGCGCTTCGCCGTCGAGATCCGAGAGCAAGACGTGCGCGCCGAGCTCGAGAAAGTGTTCGGCCGTGGCGCGGCCAATGCCGCGAGCGGCGCCCGTGACGAGCGCGATCTTTCGGGCGAGGGGACCGCCGGAGGGTTTCGCGTTCGCGAGCTTCGCCTGCTCGAGGCTCCAGTACTCGACGTCGAAGAGATCGGCGCGTTCGACCGGGCGGTAGCGCCCGAGCACCGTCGCATCGAGGATCACTTCCGCGGTGTGCGCGTACACGTCACCCGTGATGCGCGCCTCGTCCAACGTTTTCCCGACGGTGAGCGCGCCGAGCGCCGGCGACAAAAAGAGTCGCGGTAGCCCGTCCAGGCGTTTGAGCGCTGCGTAGCGGCCGGCGTTGGCGTCGAAGTACGCCGCGTACTCGGCGCCGAATCGCGACAGCTCGTTCTCCGCGGCTTCGCGAATCGCGTCTGCTGCGAGGCCGGAGAGCGAACCGATCCACGCCGGAGCCGGCTTGGTGCGGAGCACGTGGTCCGGCGTCATCGGTCCGATCTGCGAGAGTGCGCGACCGTCCGAGTGCGCGGCGAGGGCGAGGATCGCCGGCTCGTCGCGCCATTCGAGCACCGGTGCGGCGCCGCCCGACGCGCGCGCGATCGCGCCGCGCACGATCGGCGTCACCCGACGCCGCAGCCGTCGCGCCGCCGCGTCGTCGCGCGACGGCGAGGTCGCGTCGGTCGCATTCGTCGCGCCCGTCGCGCCCGTCGCGATGGACGCGACGGGCACGCGGACGGCGCGCGAGCGCGAACGGGCGCGCGCGACGTAGTCCTCGGCGCGAGTGACCGCGTCGAGCATCGTCGTGTAGCTCTCTTCGGCCGAATCTCCCCAGGTGAAGATGCCGTGCTTGTCGAGCACCATGATGCGGCGCCCGCGGACGCGCTCACCGAGCTCCGCGACTTTTCGCGCGAGGGCGAAGCCAGGCATGACGTAGGGGACGATGAGCACGTCGTCGCCCCAGATCTCTCGCGCGCGATCGGGCCCGTCGGGCTGATCGACGACCGTGAGCACGGCGTTCGCGTGCGTGTGGTCGACCACGCGCCCCGGCAAGAAGGCGTGGAGCAGCGCCTCCACGGAAGGCGTCGGGCTCGACGGATCGAGCATCTGACTCCGGAGCGCGCGCACCATGTCTTCGTCGCTGAGCTCGGGGAGCTTCAAGCATTCGAGGAGCGGTGCGAGCCGGCAGGCGGGAAACCCTGCCGGTTCGATCGTCGCGAGGTCCCACCCGCTCCCTTTGACGAAAACCACGTCGGTCGTCGCCCCGGCGATCTCACGCGCGACGGCCTTCACCGACGTGTTGCCGCCACCGTGAAGCACGAGCGACGGTTCGGCGCCGAGCAGGCGCGACGTGTAGACGCGATGCGCGAGGGCCTCGCCGTGAACCGCTCCCCACTTCGCGACCGCGGCGCGTGAGTCCTCTTTCGAAAAGCGGGACCGCATGGCGCGTACGTTACCTCACGTCGCGCCGCTACGCGTGCACCGGATCAGAACATGACGCCGAGATACAGGCGCATGATCTGGGCGGCAGACGTGCTCGACGATTGACCGGCACCCTGGAGTGCTGTCTTTTGAGCGGGCAAGTAGTCGAGGCCCGCGAGCGGGAAGAGCACGCCGTACTCGAGCATCGCGTAGAAGCCGCCCATCTTGTCGGGGTGGTCGTTCAAGCCGCCGTCTTTCGACTGGAAATACAGGCGCCCGTCGAGCTCGACGCCGAGATCGCGCGCGTGTCCGGGCGCTTGCACGAATTCGCTCGCGCGGCTCCAGACCACCCCGGCTCCGCCGCCGAGACGCTGTCCCGAGGGCTTTCGCATGAAGTCGTACTCCACGCTGGGCTTGAAGTAGTAGGTGCCCTGCACACGCTGGAGCAAGTTGCGAAACAGGATCAGATCGACGCGATACGCCGGGTTGAACCGGAACGTCGAGATCGTGTCGCTGTTGATTTCCGTCTGGTTCGCAGCCGGCACCAGGTTGTTCGTGCTGTCCGGATTGAACGCGCTCGAGTCACCGGATGCCCAGCCGAACTGGAACTCGAGGCGGAGCTTGTCTTCGACGAGCTTTTGCTCGAGCTCGGTCGCGAAGCCGAACTGACGGAATTTCCGCGCGAGGTTGTTGTCCGGAATGGTGAACGTCTTCGACTCGATGCCGTTCTGATCGCTGTCCTCGGAACCGAGCACCGCGGCGCCTTCCGCCTCGAAGCGGAACTTGCGATAGCGGAGCTGCACCCAAAGATCAGGAAGCCAGATCGTCGCGTTTCGTCGCGAGAAAAAGCTCGTACCCGTCGGCGTGGTCGCGATGCTGCTCGCGGCCGCCTGGGGCGAGCTCTGGTCGGGCACATTGGCGCTCGTGCCGCTGGTCGGCGCCGGATCGTCGGCGAGCAGCTGCTTTCTGAGGGTCACGTAGGCGCCGCCGTTCAGCACGATCTGGTCGTGCGAGAGCGCCGTCTTCACGAGCTCCGGGCTCTGCTTCCTCATGATGAGGAGCGACCACTGATTCACGTCGTCGAGCTGCGAAGCGTCGTAGGGCTGTCCGCCCGGCAGCGACGCGGGAATGATCGCGCCCTCGTTCGGAAAATCCCACGAGCCGCCCACGTAGAGGTCGAGCGGTTTGATGGCGGTGATGAACTGGAGCCGATCGATCGTCGTCTGGTAATCGTCGTCGTAGCCGTCGCCCGAGTTGTGGACGATCCCGAGGCCGAAGTGATCCGGCATCCGGCCGAAGCGCAGGGTACCGACGGGCGTCGCGTACTCGGCCCAGACGCGCTTCACCTGGATGCTGTTCTGTAGCGAGTTCACGCCGGAGTTCGGCGAGACGATCGTGTCGTCGAGGACGCCGTTGTAATAATAGCCGTTCGGCGACGTCGTCTGATATCCGCCGCCGGTCGCCGGCTGGAACGCGTAACCGGAAGGCGTGGAGCCGAGCACCACGTTGTCGAGCAGATCGATCTGCGAGATGACCCGGAGGTTGTCCGAGATGTGCAACTCCGGATCGAGCCGGAATCGAAGGTTCGCGCCGGCTTGCGTCTTGTTTCGGCACCCGACGAGCCCGTCCGCGGGGTTGTCGTCGCTGCCCTGGCCGGCTTCCTTCGAGGTGCACAACGACGGGCCGATCGTCCCCTTGTTGATCGTCGTGTACGTGTTGTCGGAGGGCTGCGGCCAGATCGCAGCCGAGGGAGCGTCGAGCCGGCCGAGCGAGAAGTTGTGGAAGAGCTCGGCTCGCGTCCTGAAGTAGCCGTGAATCTCGAAGACCGGGCGTGCGTGCTCCCACCAGTCTTCGGCAAAGACGTCTTCAGTGCTCGGTCGCGCGGGAACTGGCGCGAGCGCGTTCGGTGCCGGCGCAAGCTGAGCGTCGGACCGCGGAAAAATTCCGATCGGCCGAGGCGTTGCCGCCGGCGTCGCGGTGGCTCGGGTCGTCGTGGCCGCGCTGAGGTCGCTTGGCGTGACGTCGCCCGTTACTGAAGGGACGCTCGCGGCAGGCGGCGTCGCCGACGGCTCGGACGGCGTTGCCGGTGCCGGACTTCCCGCGTCGGGTGGAGTGGGAGCGCCACCGCTTGGCGCCGCGTCGGTGGGTGGCGGCGTGTCGCTTGGTTTCGGCGCGTCGCTCGGCGCTGAAGCATCTGGCGCTTTTTTGTGCCCGTGCCCCTTCGCTGGAGCGGCTTTCGGTGCGTCGTCGGGCTTCGTCGGCTGACCGGACGGTGGCGACGCTTGCGCGCTTGCTATGGCCGACCACGAAACGAGTCCCGCGACGACGGTGACGGCGAAGGAGCCTCGATGCATTTTTTGGCGGATCTCTCGTGTAGGCGAGCAGCGGTCGGCCGACGTTTTGCACGTCGCGGGAAACAGTGTCAACGGCGTCCGTGATTCGGACAAAGGCTCCGAGCCTCGAGGGGCCGGCCGGGGCCGACGCGGGAGGCAAGCGGAGCCTAGGACAGAGGCGCTCCCTATCGCGTCAAACCATTGCGAAGCGAGGGCGAGTCATGCGAGTCTAAGTTGGGCTCTTTTTCGAGCCTTTCGCCAAATCGTCAGGGACGAGGTCATGCACTACGCTCGCTGTTCTGCTGCTGGGGTCGACGCGCTCGGTTTAGGGGGCCGGCGCTCTCGACGGGCCGGGTCGAAGCTCCTCACCGCGCTCGGCCCGCTTGCACTGCTGGGGCTCTTCGTTGCGAGCCCGGCGAACGCGCAGAACGCCGCGAGCGGCGAATTTTCGGTTCAGCGCTTCGA
Source organism: Polyangiaceae bacterium (assembly GCA_036271175.1). Lineage (GTDB taxonomy): Bacteria > Myxococcota_A > Polyangia > Polyangiales > Polyangiaceae > DASZVB01. The sequence goes on from DATBBD010000154.1 coordinate 19,356, forward strand.
CCCCGCGCCGGGGCCGCGCAACTTTTTTACGACGCGCACCCTCCGGACCGATGGGCAAATGGCGTGGAGTGCGGGGCTGTTCCTCAACTACTCGAGCGACCCCTTCGTCATCGCGAGTTGCAAGACGCAATCGGATTGTTCAGGGGCCAGCAACGTCCCCGGACACAGCCAGGACGTTCACGTCGTCCGGAACCTCGCGACGGCGAACTTGCTCGGTACGCTGACGCCGATCGAGCGCCTCCAGATCGGCCTCGACATTCCGGTGTCGTACGTGAACGGCGACGGGTTCACTCAGCAAGGCCTTCCGAATTACGACAATCCGATCAGGACGGCCGGGCTCGGCGACCCATTGATCGAAGCGAAGGTTCGCGCGATCGGGACGTTGAAGGATCCGGTCGTCGTCGGCGGCGCCGCGTTCGTCACCGCGCCGCTCGGTCACGCGACGGCGAAGGGTGACTACATCGGCGACGACACGCCGAGCGGCGGCCTTCGCGGCATCGTCGACGGCAAGGCCGGGCCCTACGCGTTTGCCGCCAACCTCGTGGCCGCGTTTCGCGGAAACGCGCGCGTCGGGTCGACGACCCTCGGCAGCGAGTTTCGTTACAGCGTCGCGGCGGGCTTTCAAGCCAGCCCGCTGGTCCGTGTTCTCCTCGACGGCTTCGGCTCGACGAAGTTCAGCTCCGAAGATGGGACGAACACGTTCGAGCTCGACGGCGGCGGGCAGATCACGCCGCTCAATTCGCCGATCAGCGTGATGGTCGGAGTGGGCGCCGGGATCATTCAGGGCATCGGGGTTCCGAAAATCCGCGGGCTCGCCGGTTTGATGTACACGGCCGAGTCGCGCGATCGCGATGGTGACGGAATTCCGGACAACCAGGATCAGTGTCCGACCGAAGCAGAGGACAAGGACGGCTTCGAAGATCAGGATGGCTGCCCTGATCCCGACAACGACGGCGATGGCATTCGCGACAGTGACGACAAGTGCCCGAATCAGCCGGAAGACATGGACGGTTTCCAGGACACCGACGGCTGCCCCGATCCCGACAACGACAACGACGGCGTCGACGATGCGCACGATCAGTGCCCCGACAAGCCGGAGACGAAGAACGGGTACAAGGACGACGACGGGTGTCCCGACGAGCCCGATCGCGACGGTGACGGCGTTCCCGATTCGAAGGACAAGTGTCCCGATCAACCGGAAGACACCGACGGCTTTCAGGACACCGACGGTTGCCCCGATCCGGACAACGACAACGACGGCATCAAAGACGAAGACGACGAATGCGTCGACGAGCCGGAGACGAAGAACGGCTACCAAGACGAAGACGGTTGTCCCGACACGCCCGGCCAGAAGGCGCCGCCCCCCAAGAAAAAGAAGAAGTGATCGGCCGGAATCGCTCTCGGTCGTCCACATCGAGAGCGGTTCGCGATCGGGGCTCGACGCTCCCGCGAGGCGAGCGCAAAAAGTGTTCGGCGTTCGCGCAGATCGGCGATCGACCTTGATCGAGTTTCTCTGCTCGACGCCGAATGTAAGTGAATGAGGGGCGCGTGTTCTCGTGTGCGTCCGTTACCGAGGAATCGTTAACGAAGCACGTCGCAAAGGCGTCCGACTCGAGCAAAGTCGGTACACTTCAATTGGGCCCGCGACTTCAACATGAAACGAATCACCGCCGTCACACTGCTCGGATTCACCCTCTTTCACGGGCTACCGGCAGCCGGCGCTCCCCCGATCGCGGATTTGGTTCAGAAACTAGCGCAGTCGTCAGACTTCCGCGTTCGCGTGCAGGCGGCGCTCGAACTCGGCAAGGCGCGGAGCCACGAGGCGTGCGTCGCGCTCGAAGCCGGTCTCGACGACGAGAACGCGGCCGTGCGAGCGGCATCGGCGGCGGCGCTGAAGGTTCAGGCCGATCCGGCCGCCGTGTCGTCTCTCGTCGACCACGAGAATGACAGCTCGGCCGCGGTTCGCGCGCAGATTCAATCGAGCCTCGCGTCCCTTCGGGCCGCCGAAGAGAACGCGTCGAAGCCGCCCATCAAGACGGAGCTCATCGTCCAGGTCGGCAAGATCCGGAGCGGCGCCACGTCGACCTCGGGCGCCGTGCTCGAGGACGTCGCGCGCACGTCGAAGCGAAAGCTGCGCGAGCTCCCCGGCGTCGCGGTCGTCGAAGCGGACGAGCACGACGATCGTCACAGTGCGAAGGCGCCACCCGCCCGCGGCGCGCTCCCGGTCGTCATGATGACCGGCCGCGTGAAGAAGCTCGAAGAGTCGCGAGAAGGCAAGAGCGTCGTCTGCCTCGCGAGCATCGAGTTCGTCCTCCATCGCATGCCCGGCGAGACGATCAAGGGCGTCGTCTCGGGCAGCGCTCGCGCGAGCGGCTCCGCCGACGAGCTCGCGGACGCCACGGCGCTCGCCGATCTCCGTCGTACGGCGCTCGAAGCCGCCATCGACGGTGCGATGCGCGGCGCGCCGCAAGCGCTCCGCGCCGCTGCACAGTAGTCGTCCGGGCCAAACCCGCGCTACGCTCGCTGCGACGTGGACTCGTCGCATTCGTTCTCGATTGCCGGCGCGCCGGGTCACCCGTCGCTCGAAGCCGTCTGGGTTGGTGAGGGAAGGCGCGTTGCCGTCGTGGCGCCGCCGCATCCGCTCATGGGCGGCCATCTGTCGAATCCCGTCGTGCAAGCCGTCGCTGAGGGGCTCGCGAGCGCGGGCGTTCGCTGTTTGCTCTTCAATTGGCGCGGTGTCGGCGAGAGCGACGGCGACCCGAGCGGCGCGCCCGAAGACGCCGATCGCGACTACGCCGCCGCGCTCGCGGTCGCAGCCAGCGCCAAGCCGGTGAGCATCCTGTCCGGATATTCCTTCGGCGGCGCGACCGCGATTCGAGCGGCCGCATCACGCGGCGACGTCGACGTGTTCGCCGTCGCGCCCCCGCCCGTGTTGTTCGCCGAGGCGTCGCTCGCGCCGCGAGCGGGGCGTCTCATGGTGGTCGCCGCCGCACGCGACGTCTTCGCGACCCCGCCGGACCTCGAGCTCGCGCTTCGCAGAGCGCCCGGCGCGCGGTTCGAGACGATCGCCGCCGCCGATCATTTTTTCTCCGGCGGCGCGACTCGGCAGGTTCGCGACCTGGCCGCCGAGTTCGCCGCGTCGCTCGGCGAGCAATGATGTAGTCGGCGCGCCCGCGGCCTGTTACGAGCGACTCGTCGTGTCGTCCGCTCGCCCGCGCGTCCTCTTCGTGTCCAAGCCGGTCGTGCCGCCATTCCGCGACGGCACGAAATGCCTCGTTCGCGACGTGTCGCTCCATCTGACGCGCTACGCGCCCGCGGTGATGTCGACGAACGAACGCCCGCCGCTGTCGGCGCGCGCGCAGGGCGTCGAGTTACTCCCGGTGTATCGCAGCGCTGGCTCGTACGCGCCGGCGCTGACGGCCAACGCGCGCGCCGCGGCGTACCTGGTGCTCCGGTCGCGCGCCGATCTCTGGCACTTCGTCTTCGCGCCGAACCCGAAGTCCACCGCGGTCGGTCGCGTCGCGCGCGCGATCCGTCGCGTCCCTGTCGTGCAAACCGTCGCGTCGGCGCCGCGACAGTTCGTGCCCGACGTCTTCTTCGGCGATGTGGTCGTCGCGCAGAGTCGCGCCACCGAAGCGGCGATCCGCGACGCGTTCATCGCGGCGTCGCGCCCCTTGCCGCGGCTCCGGATCGTCCCGCCGCCGCTCGGACCGCTCGAGCCGCGCACTCCGAGCGACGTGACGAAAACGATCGCGCCGCTCGACCTCGCGGACGGCGCGCCGCTGTTCGTCTATCCCGGAGACCTCGAAGTGAGCACTGCCGCGGACACCGTTGCGCGCGCCGCGCCGCTCATCGAGCGAGCGTTGCCGGGCGCCGTCGTGGTGTTTGCGTGCCGTCAAAAAACGCCGGCGGCCGCGCACGTCGAAGAGGAGCTCCGGGCGCGACTCGCCGGGCGGAGCGTCCGCTTCGTGCGTGAGACGGATCTTCTCGCGCTGTACGCGCGCACGACCGCGGTGCTGTTCCCCGTCGACGATCTGTGGGGCAAGGTCGATCTCCCCATCGCGATCCTCGAAGCGATGCGGCTCGGTGTGCCGGTCATCGCCGCCAACGTGGGCCCGCTCCTCGACCTCGAGGGCGTCGTTCGCGTATCACCCGGCGACGCTGGCGGGCTCGCCGCCGCGGCCGTCACGCTGGCCACCGATGACGGGCATCGCGCGCGGGTGATCGACGAAGCGCGACGCTACGTCGACGCGCGCCACGACGCGGCCGTCGTCGCGCGCGCCTACGAGACGGTCTACGACGAGCTTCTCTGAGCCGCGGAACCTCACGCGACGGAGGTCCCCAGGGCGGCCAAAGACGGCCTGTTTTCCCGGGGTACGTTGCACATTTCCGTACCCTCGTTTAGAGCGAGCACCACCCGGATGAGCCGCACTTCCCACGAGATCAGACAAGCGTTCCTCGGTTATTTCGCGAAGAACGACCACGCGGTCGTCGCGAGCGGCCCGCTCGTACCGCCGAACGACCC
>DATBBD010000155.1:0-20662 GCA_036271175.1 Polyangiaceae bacterium
CTCCGCGCGCTGGCCCGGCGACGCGCACCGCTTCGCCGAAACCCTCGTCGACCTGTTGCAGACCTAGTCCTGAATCATTGATTCAGGGGACCAGCGAGAACGTCGTACCCCGGATCCGGGGGACTAGGCGACGACGCGACGCGACCCGCGCCGTCGGCGGCGAACGAGCCACGCGAGCCCGAGCACGACGACGGACGACGTGCCGTGCGACCGCGCCGCGAGGTTGCACGAACAACCGCTCTTCGTGGCGCCGTCGCCGTTCGCGTCGTCGTTGCCGCCCACGCCGTTTTCGGAGCCGCCCACTCCGTTTTCAGCGCCGGACGCGCCGCTCGCGCCGACGCTGCCGCCGTTCGCCGTCGCTCCCCCGAGCCCGACGCTGCCGCCGTTGCCGGCGCCCGCCGAGCTCATGTCGCCGCCTGCACTCGTCGCGAGCCCGCCGGCTCCGGAATTGCCGGAGTTTCCGCCGGATCCCGGCGTGTTGCCGGAGCCCGACGCGCCTCCGTTACCCGTGAGGCCGCCCGCGCCGCCGGTCGACGACGCGCCGCCCGCGCCCGCGCTGCCCGCGTCGGTGTCGACGAGCGGCGGACCCGTTTCGAACGCGCCGAGATCCGGCGCCGCGCCGTTGAAGGGCAACCCGACGTTCGTGCCACGATCGACCAGGCCGCTGGTCGGTTGCAAGTGCAAGCTCGTCAGGACCGGCAAGCCTCCATCGGCCGCGCGCGGGCCGTCCCATCCCGTCGTGGACGTGCTCAGAAAATCTGCGTCGGACACGGTCAGGCCGAGGGACGTGTCCCACGAATTGAACTGGTCGTCGATTTGCCCGCCGGTGCCGTTCGCGATGAGGGTCCGCGTGTACGCGATGTCGTTGCGCAGCGTCCCCACATTGACGGCGGCGCCGTTCGCGTACCCCAGCATGTTGAAGTTCGCCGAGTTATTGTCGAACGAAGTGTCGTTGTACCAAAAGTCGCCGACGGGCTCGTGATTCGCGTAAAAACCGGCGGAGCGATTCTGGAACGCGACGCAGTTTCGAATCGTGTGCTGGGGCGGCTTCGCCGGCACGTGCGTCGGGGGAATACCGTAACCGCCGCCCTTGAAGCCGTTGCCGTCGCCGCCGCTCGCCGTGGTCGTGCCCGAACGGTAGCCGTTGTTGAACGCCCACGAGTTCTCGATCAAGACCGGCACTTGCGCCTGGATCAAGTCGTAGCCGTCGTCGCTGTTGAACCACGAGCGACATCCGCGAAAGACGTTGCCGGTGCCGTTGGAGCCGATGTGGCAACCGAAGCCGTCGGCGTTGGTGCCCGGCCCGGTCGATGAGAGCGGGTCGTAGTTGTCGTGCGAGTCGCAGTTCAAGACGAGGTTGTTCGCGCCGTCCTGAATGAAGAGCCCGGGCCCCATGTTGTCGTGCAGATTGAGCCGTTCGAAGACGTTGTTGCTCCCCGAGTTCCACACGCCCCACGACTCGTGATTGAGGTCGTTATTTTGGGGCACACCCTCGATCTCGAGGCCCTTCAATTGAATGAAGCTCGCGGTGATGCGAATGCCGGTGATGCGGCACGAATCTTTGATGCCCGAAAAATCGAAGATGGGCGTCTCACCGGGGAACGCCTCGTAAGTAATGGGGGATCCCTGCGCGCCGCTGACGTCGAGGACGACGGCGTTGATCGTCGCGCTCGTGCTCGAGCACCCCTCGGTCGCCGCCGTGTAGGGATACGTGCCCGCGCGAAAGTCGAACACGTCGCCCGGCCGCGCGACCGACTGCGCGTGTCCCATCGATGCGAAGGGCGACGCCATCGACCCGTCGTTGCCGCCGTCGCTCCCGCTCGGCGACACGTAGTAGGTCGTCGCGTGCACCCGCGGCGCCAGAAGCACCAGAAACCCCACGACGCCGAAGACGAACCCATGGATCCTCATGCTTCTGCTCTAGTGGGCTTCGGAGCTCACCGCGGGTCTTGATTCGTGCGCGCGCGAATCTTCGCGTGGGACGAGACGGCCTTCAGACCGGTCGAACCTCGACGTGGTCGCGCAAGCGGTCGGCGAAGCGCTCGAACGCCGTGACCACGCCGCTCAGCGGGTCCGCGCCGCCGTTCTTCAAACGCCGCCCGTAAGCGGCGGCTTCGCGCAGTCGTTCCTCCATGAGGATCCACGCGGCGCGGCGATGCGGCAGGAGATAGTCGGACGTGTAGAACAACTCGAAGCTCGGGCCCGCCGTTTTCCCCGGATGGTCCGGCCCCACGGGGAGCTCCGTCAAATACATGCCGAGCGGCTTGATGACGTCGAACATCAACCCGACCGACACATCGGCCAGCGTCGACAGCTGAACGTCGCTTTCGTCGATGTTGTTGAAGAACCGCGAGAGGACCTGCAGCAATATTTCGTAGGCGACGTTGAACAGGTCCGCGACTCGACCCGTTTCGTGATCGCCGATCTGCGGGACGTTCGCCGACTCGCTCGGCCACACCGTCGACGGCAGCACCGGACGCGCCGGTTCGAAGGATGGATCGGCTGCCAACATGCCCATGTATTCGTCGAAGACGGCCTTGAATCGACCGAAATGCGCGGCTCTCCAGTCGCCTCGCGGGCCCTCCCCTTGCTCGACGATGGTCTCGATCGCGCGCACCGCGGACGCCAGATCCGTCACTTGCACGAGGTTCGGCCACTGAAAGTGTTCGGGCCGCGCTTGCGCGCGCGGCGGCCCGACGAACACTTTTTCTTCTCCCCATTTCTCGACCAAATGACGAATGCCGGCCTCGATCGATCGGTACAGATGACCGACGGTCGCGAACGGCTGGAGCACCGGCGCGATGGCGTCTGGGTCGAGATGCGGCACCGCGTGCCGCGTTGCCTCGAACACCTCGGTGTCGGCGAGCGCCATCCCTTCGGGGCGCTCGAGGAACATGAAATGACGAAGCGCGGCCTCGCCGAACGGTAAGAGGGCCACGGTCACACCAGGCGGATAGTGCCGCGCCGGGTTCGGCATGTTGGGTCGTACCAGATGCGGCGACATGCCGATCGCTGAGAGCAGGTTCGACGCGATCGCGAGATGAAGCATCTCTTGCCCCGCGACGCCGAGGATCGCCTTCCGCCACCGCTCGATGGCGTCGAGCTGCGCTGCGGTGACGCCCTCGTCGATGCGCGACTTCAACGTGAAGGCGGCGAAGAGGTACTCGCACATGAGGCCGTGCTCGAGCTCGGCCGCCGAGCACAGCATATAGAGCAGGGCTTCGCGGTGCTCGATGATGAACGGCCGATCGCCGCTCGGATCGATCTCCGGAGGCGAACCGCTCGCGGCGAGGCGATCGGTACTGAAGGGACGAAAAACGCGGCTCTTCGACATTGATCGTTCGACCTTCGCACTCAGGTAACCGAGTCTTTGGCGATCACGGTCCAGTCGTCGTGGGCGTGCCCGCGCGCGATGAAGCGATCCATCTCGTTCGCGATCGTCGGGATCACGGCGAGCGGCACCTCGTGTTGCGCCGCGGCCTCGATCATGAGACGCGCGTCCTTGCGCGCCATGGCGAGCTCCCACGACGGGCTCGCAAAATTCTGGGCCAGGATGCGCTCGAGGCGCAACGGAACCGAGCCCGCCGGGTTGAAGAACTGAAAGAGCGTCGCGACATCGACCGGCTTCAAGCCGAACGCCTTTCCGAGTGCGAGCACGTCCGCGCAGCCGGCCGTGATGAACATCAAGAATGCATTGCCGAGCAGTTTGAACGCCGCCGCGCGCTCCGGCTCCGGCCCGAGATAGACGAGCTTGCCCGTCATCTTCGCGAGATCCGGCGCGAGCCGATCGTAGAGGGCGCGATCGCCGGAAGCAAGCATCACGCCGCTCGATTCGAGGGCGTTTTGCGGTCCCATGAACACCGGCGCGTGGAGAAATGGAAACCCACGCTCGGCCCAGCGCTTCGCGCGCACGGCGGTTCCCGCGGGCGAGGTCGTCGTGTGATCGACGATCACCGCGCCGGGCTCGAGACCGGAAAAAATCCGTTCGAGAACGCCGTCGACGGCCGCGTCGTCGGAGAGGGTGAGATGAATCTGCGAGGCGCCCCGCGCCGCAATGGCGGGATCTTCCACGACCACGGCGCCATCGGCCGCGAGCGGTCGGGCGCGCTCCGGGTTCCGATTCCACACGCGCACCGCTTCGCCGCGGTGGCGGAGCGCGCGTACGAAGTTCGAACCGAGGAGCCCCATTCCATAAAAGGCGATCATGCGTGGTCCGTTGTCCCTTCTCGCTTCATGACGAAGACGCGCTTTTTGCCCCCTGCCTTGACGTCTTGGTACGCCGAAAGCGCATCGGCAAAGGGCCAAGGCGTAAAATCAGTGGGCGGCGCGAGGCGCCCGTCGTCGAAGCCGGTCCGCAGTCGGGTGAGCATCGCGGCGCAAGCGACCGAATCGTGCAGGAGCGAGTTGACCCCGACGATGCTGCCGCCGCGACGATACAGCGCGAGCACCGGCACTTCGACGTTCCCGCCTTTCGGCGCCGCGATCACCGCCACGCGCCCATAGGTCGCGAGCGCGGACACCGCGTGCGAGAGCCACGCGCCCGTAGTGTCGACGATCACTTCGGCGCCGTCCGGGTACACGTCCCGAACGGCGCTTTCGAACGCGTCGGCGCGTTCGACGAGCACCGCGCGAACGCCGTTCTTCTCGAGCGCCGCAGCTTGTTCGGGCCGTCGAACGGCGCCGGCGAGCCGAGCGCCACGCCACGACCCGAGCGACAGCGCCGCCTTTCCAACGGCTCCCATCGCGCCGATGACGAGCACGCGCGTGCCGGCGTCCGCCCTGGCGCGTTCGAGCGCCTCCCACGCCGTGGTGTAGGGCACGCCGATGCTCGCCGCTTGCTCGAAGGTGAGCGCCGCCGGCTTCGCGGAAACGCCATTCGCCGGGAGCACGACGTATTCCGCGTGGCTCCCGTTTCGTACGAACCCGAGCTCTTTGCCGGTCCCCCAGACTTCCGTGCCGACGAGCTCAGGCGGACCTTGCACGACCACGCCGGCGAAATCTCGTCCCGGCACGCGCGGCACGGTCGTGTACGGAAAAGCACCCTCGACGTTGCGCACGTCGCTCGGGTTCAAGCCGGCGGCGACGACGCTCACGACCACGCCGCCCGGATCGAGCTCGGGTTCGGGCAATTGCGTCAGGTGGAGCGCCGCGAGATCGCCGGTCCGCTCGAAGGACAAAGCCTGCATCGGCATTTCATGGCATCGCTCTCTCGCGATTGCACGCGCCGCAGCTCGGTCAATGTTGGGGCAGCTTCTTCTCGAGGAAGAGCGCCTCGCCCATCGCGGGGTCGAGCGCGTACGATCGAAACCCGGCCGCGTCGTACGCCGCCCGCGCGGGAGCGTTTCCGGAAAGCACCTCGAGCGTGAGTTTGCAGCAACCGCGATCGCGGGCGAGCTCTTCGACGCTATCGAGCAACCGTCGTGCGACACCACGGCGCCGCGCGTCTCGGTGCACGACGAGGTCGTGAATGTTCAAGAGCGGGCGCGCGGCGAACGTCGAAAACCCGAAGAAGGCATTGACGAGCCCGACGGCTCGCGCGCCCTCGAACGCCAGAAAGCCCGTGTACGTCGGGTGTCCGCGCAGCGCCGCAACGAGGCGGCTCCGCGCGAACGGCGACAGCGGCTCTCCGCCGCCCATGGGATCGCGCGCGTATTCGTCGAGAAGCTCGACCAAGCTGCGCTGGTGCGACGGGTCGCCGAGATCGACGGCAACGACGGCGAGATCCGGCTCGGACATGCCCACGGGTGTCGTGCCACGGCGGCGCCGACGCCGCGAGTGCCGAGATGACGGCGCGCGATTCACGCCGCGCCGGTTACCCCTCTTGCCGCAGTGGGGTGCGTGGAGTAGTTACATGGGGCGAATGAACGTCTCGCTCGTTATCTCGGCTAAGCGATTCCCGTGCCACGTGATGTGCGCACAGGGAGTAGCCGCGTCTTGATCTGAGCAGACCCGACACTCCCGCGCCACGAGCGGGAGTGGAACACGAGGTTCCGGTTCCCGCGAGTAGCGAGGGCGAACGGAGCCTCGAATGACTGCCGCCATCTCAGTCGCCCCACCTACCCAGAAACTCTGGACGCGCCGAGTCGTCCTCGTGCTTTCGGTGCAGGCGATGTTTGGGTTGGGCTGGAGCGCCTACCTCGTCGAACCGAAGTTCCTGGCGACCGCACTCGGCGCCAATCCGGACCAGATCGCCCGGGTCATGCTCATGAGCCCGTTCGCGTCGGTGTGCATGGTCCCGGCGACCGTCGCCCTGATGGATCGCGTGAGCCGTGTCTGGCTCTTCCGCGTTGGGTTGTTGTCTCTGATCGGCGCCTCCATTGGGTACACCACCGTCCATACCCTGACGCCGCTTCTCTACTTGTTGCAGGCCGGTGTCGGGATCAGCTACGCGCTGGCTTTCAACGCCACGACCGCCATCATCGCCGACGAGGCGCCCCGCGAGCGGATCGGCGAAGCGATCGGACTACTCGGCGCTTCCAACGTCATGACCAACGCGTTTGCCACGACGCTGGCCGAGCACCTCGCCGCGCGGTTCGGCTGGAAAACGGCGTTCGAAACGTCGCTCGGGCTCGCGGTGCTGGCGCTCGTCGTTTCGAGCCGGGTTAAGGATCGGCGGAGAACGACGCACGTGGCTCGGGACATCTCGGTGTTGCCCTATCTACGAGGGCCTCTCGGGCGCGTGCTCGTCTGTTCCGCGCTCACCGGCGCCGCCTTTTCGGCGATGTTCACCTTTCACCAACCCTACGTGCTCGAGCTCGGCGGCAAGGCCGTCTCGCCGTTCTTCGTAGGGTTCACGACGAGCGCGGTCGCCGTCAGGTTGCTCTTCGGTTCGCTCGGCGATCGCCTGGGCCATCGCCGCGTCTCGATGTTCGCGATGGTCGCTTACGGCTTGGTCGCGCTCGCCACCGCGTGGCTCGAGGTCGACTACCTCGTCTTGTACGGCCTCGGATTGGGTGTCGCGCACGGCGTGCTCTACCCGACCTTGAACACCCACGGCGTTCACGCCGCGCCCGACGGCACACGCGGCCGAGCCATCGCGCTCTACGGCGGGTCGTTCAACGTCGGAGCCGCGATCGCGACCCTCACCTGGGGCCGCGTCGCCAGCACCCTCGGCTTTCCCGCGGTGTTCATCGGAGCTTCACTCGCCGCATTCACCGGCGCGTTCATCCTGTCGACCCGCGGCGCTCGGCTCCCGGGCGACGGAGGGCCGGCCGCGTGGGCGTGAAACGCCGCGGGAGCCCGCTTACCGCTCGACGCAGTTGCGCGCTCTACGCGCTCTTTCGGCGGGCCTGCGTTTGCAGATACATCGCGAGCTCTTCGGCGTACGCTGTCGCGACGCTCGGCCGCAGGCGCATGCGCTCGACGTACGCTGCGACGGCCGGCCATTTCGCGAGCTCTACCGGCGTGACCGGCGACCAACCGAGCACCGTGACGAGGTAGGCGTCCGCGACGGAGAACCGTTCGAGCAAAAAGTCCCGACCCGCGAGGTGCGCTTCGAGGAGGCCGAGGCGCGCCGCGGCCTTTTCCAACGCGTACGCGCGCGCGCCCTCGTTCGCCTTCTTGGAGAGCAGCGGTCCGAAGAGCCCTTGATGGAGCTCGGTGCCGATGAAACAGAGCCATTGTTGCAACCGCACCCGCTCGAAGCCGCCCTCGGGCGCGAGCTTCGCCTCCGGGTGGAGCGACGCGACGTATTGCAGGATCGCCGCGTTTTCCGTCAGGATTTGGCCGTCGTCGAGAGCCAGCGCCGGCACGAGCCCGAGCGGGTTCACCTTCCGGAAATCGGTTCCTTTCGACGTCAGCTGCGTCGCCGTGTCGACCTCGACGAAGTTCGCCGTAGCGCCCGCTTCGTAAAGCGAGATCCGTGTGGCCATCGAGCACGCGAGCGGTGAAAAATAGAAGTCCATGTGCGAGCCTCCCAGGGGTTTCGTCGCGGAGTCGAAAGAACCGCGACGAAACCAACGTAGGCGCGACGATGGGATGCGCCCAACGCATTGTTGTCATAGACTCGATGCGTGGAACGCATAGACAAGCTCCCGACGCCGCGCCTCGACGTTCGTGACCTGCGGCTGGTGCTCGCCATCGTCGCGGCCGGCAGCACCGCGAAGGCCGCCAGTTTACTCCATTTGACGCAACCGGCGGTGAGCCGCGCGCTGCTCGCGGCCGAAGACAAGATCGGCGTCAGCCTGTTCGATCGAACACCGCGCGGGCTCACGCTCACGGCCGCCGGCGAACGGCTCGCCGCGGGCGCGCAGCGGCTCCTCGTCGAGTGGCTGGACCTCGAGCACCGCGTGCGGGCCCCGGAGCCCGAAGTCACGCAGCTTCGCATCGTGTGCGAATGCTACACGGCGTATCACTGGCTCCCTTCGGCGCTGCTCGAGCTCCGGCAGAGCTTGCCGGATCTCGACGTGTCGCTCGCCGTCGAGCACACCGGCGCGCCCGTCGAGGCGCTCGAAGCCGGTCACGTCGACGTCGCGCTCCTCACGACGGCCGACGTTCCGCGCGGGTCGCTCCAGGTCCGCTCGCTCTTCTCCGACGAAGTCGTGTTTCTCGTCGCCTCGTCGCATCCGCTCGCGAAAAAGAAGGCTCTCACGCGCGATGATCTGCGCGCGCACATCATGCTGTCCGGCAATACGCCGCCCGCCGAGGTGCACTGGTTCATGACGCGGGTGTTCGGGCGCTCGCGGCCGCGCCTGCGCATCGATCGGCTTCCGCTCACCGAAGCGATCCTCGACGTGGCGCGCGCCGGCCTCGGCATCGCGGTGCTCTCGGAGTGGATGGTCGGCCCGCATCTCGCCAAGGGCGACCTCGTCGCGAAACGGATGACGTCGGGGCCACTCCTTCGCCCATGGCGGCTCGCGTGGCGTCGCGACGTCGGCGACGCAGCGACGCGGCTCTTGTCCGCGCTCGGAACCGTATCGCCGAGGGCCGTTCTCGCGAGCTGACGCGGGCTCACTCGCATCGAGCGGGCGCCTGATCGTCCCGACCGGCGACCCGCGCGGCCGCTTCCACGACCGGCGAGCGAGAGTGCGACGTCTACAAAGTCGCACCAACAAACCCACTCTCTCGAGCCGAGAACGTGCGCGCGCTCCGGCCTTACGACGCTGGGTGAGCGAGGGCGCCGAGCATGGCGAGCACCATGGACGTGACGTCCCCGAGGAACCGCGGCTCGGCGAGCGTTGCCGGCGATTCGAGGAGCGCGGCGCCGACGATGCCTTCGACGGCGTTGACGACGAGAAAGGCGGCGCGAGCCGGATCGGGAAGCGGCAATTCGTCGTGGCTCGCGGCGAGCATGGACTCGGTCAACTCGAGATAACGCCGCGTGGTGGCTCGCACGACACGGACGCCGTCGAGCCGGCCGAGCTCGGTCTTGAGCACGCGATGGAGTTTCGGATTTTTCGCCTTGGTCGCGACGAAGGCGCCGATCGCGGCAACGACGGTGGCGCGGAGACCCGTACCGGCGACCGCTTCGACCGCCTCGAGGGTCGCTTGCTCGAGCGCGGCGAGCTCGCGCTGCAAGAGCTCGCTGAAGACCGCTTCCTTGTTCGGAAAGTATTGGTAGAGCGACCCGATGCTGACGCCGGCGGCTTCCGCGATGAGGCCGGTCGTCGCGTGGTCGTAGCCGTGCTTCACCAAAACGTGAGCGGCCCCTTTGACGATCGCGAGGACGGTGACTTGCGAGCGGTCCTGCTTGGGGAGTTTTCTGGGGGAAACGCGGGGCCCGCGGGCGGCCTTGGAATGCGAGGTGCGAGAAACCGAGGAAGTCCTCATATTCGATAATATGAATCATCCCTCACATCTCGTCGATGGCCCCGCCGCGAAGAACACCGTTTTCGTCACCGGTGCGACCGGCCTCCTCGGAAACAATCTGGTGCGACAGCTCGTCCGAGACGGCTTTCGCGTACGCGCACTGGCGCGCTCCGAAGAAAAGGCGAAGCGGTTTCTCGGCGACATGGACGTCGAGCTGGTCATCGGCGACATGCAGCGCATCGCGGAGTTCGCCGATCGACTGGACGGTTGCCGCGCCGTATTTCACACCGCCGCGTACTTTCGCGAGTACTACCAGCCGGGCGATCACGCCGAGCAGCTCGAGCGAATCAACGTGCAGGCGACGCTCGAGCTCATGGCCGAGGCCGACCGGCGCGGCGTCGAAAAATTCGTGCACACGAGCTCGTCCGGCGCGATCGGCATGAAGCCCGACGGCGACCCCGGCGACGAAGAGACGGCGCCGAGCGACGAGCAGCTCGCGAACGGATATTTTCGGAGCAAGGTCGTCGGAGACGAGAAGATCCGCGCGTGGAGTCCGCCGCACGGCATGACGGTCGTGGAGATTCTACCGGGGTGGATGTGGGGACCGGGCGACGCCGCGCCGACCGCGGCGGGGCAGCTCGCGCTCGACTTCGTCGCGAAGAAGATCCCCATCGTGCCCGAGGGCGGCACGTGCCTGGTCGACGCGCGCGACGTCGCGGCGGCAATGATCGCCTGTCTCGAGCGCGCGCCGCACGGCTCGCGGTACCTCGTCGCTGGCGAGTTCCGGACGATCGCCGAGGTGCTCGCGGAGCTCGAGTCGCTCACGGGCGTGAAGGCGCCCCGCCTTCGCGTGCCGTACGCGGCGGTCATGGCGTTCGCGTTCTTCGAAGAGCAGCGGGTGAAGCTGCTGGGCGGAAAATTGCTGGTGTCGCGCGAGGCGGTCCGGCTCCTCCGCTGGCGCCACCGTGTGTCGTCGGAACGCGCGCGGCGCGAGCTCGGCGCGACGTTTCGGCCTCTTTCGGAGACGCTCCACGACGTCGTCGCCTGGTACTCGAAGCAAGGCTTCTTCGAGCGCGACGTCACGCTCACCGAGAAAGCGCTCGCTTAGCCGGTCTCAGAATCGCGCGCCGGCGCCGAGCGACAACGTCGGGATCCAGCCGTGCACGACTTCGTTTTCGATGTCGTTCGCGGGAATCAACGGGATGGATGCGTCGGCGAAGACGTCGGCGCGCATGGACGTCGTGCGGAAGAGCTCGACCCCGGCGCGGAGACCGAGCGCCGGCTCCGTGATGGCGTACACGTCGTTGCCGCCGCCCAGATCTTTGCCGCGCGGGCCCGCGAACCGCTCGTAGTCGATGCCCAGGCTCGCGGCGGCGAACGTCGAGACGTCGGCGTCGGCGCCGAAGAACAACGTGACCGTGGCTTGCAACCGAAGCGACGTGTCGAGCGCGGCGTAGCCGTCGTGAGGCTCGAGACTCTGCGCGAACAGCCCCTCGACGCCGACCTGCCATTGCTCGAGCTCGCGCGAAAACCCGACGAGAATGCCCGGATCGAAGATGACGCGACCGAGCACCGGGCTCGCGGTTTCGAGGAACGCCACGTCGAGCGAGTTCCGTCCGCGCTCTTTCAAAGTGAACACCTTGTCGGAGAACCAGCTCCGTCCGCCGGGAGCGTGGAGCACCGCCGGATCGTTGCCGAGCACGATTCGGAGGAGCTCACCGAGCGCCGTCTCGAGCGCCTTCGCGTCGTTTCCCTCGACGCGAACACGATCCGGCACTTCGCCGCCCAGGCGACCGGTCAGAAACCGACTGCCGTCGACGACGATGAGCTCGACGCGCAGGTGCACCGCGCAGCCGTCGGTGACGACGCGATGAGACGGGTGCCGATCGAGCTCGCTCGCGACGAGCCGCGACAACCCTTGGCGCTCGGCCTCCGGCGCTTCCACGACGATGCAAGTCGGCATTTTTTCTTGTGCCCTCGCCGCGCCCGCGCCGAACGAGACGGCGCAGGCGACTGCGGCGAAGAACGCGCGACGAAACGCGGCGGTGCTCATGCCGAGGACTCGGCGGTTCAGAGCAAAATGCCGAGCACGGCGTAGGCGCTCGGAAGGTACGAATTGATGCGACTCTGGTCGTTTTGCGACTGGAACACGTACGCCGGAAGCGACACGGTGCTCTGCACGAAGAAATGCAACGTGCTCGTTCGCATGAACTCGTAACCGAGGACGAGATCGACGTCGAGGCCGCCGCCCCAGAGCCCGTCCGGCGACGGCTGGACGCCGTCCGCGCCGCGCGCTCGCTGGGTTTGATAGCGGCTGAGCTCGAAGCTCCCGCCGCCGCCGTAGTAGAGCGTGTTCACCGCATCCGGGTCGGCGTACGCGAGAAACTTCAGGCCGGCGCCGAGCCCCACCGAGTAGTCGACTTGTCCGCCGCCGGCGCTGAGGCGCGCCGCTTGTTCGGTGAGCCCGACGTCGAGCTTGCCGGTCGCGTCGAGTGCCCACGCGCGGAACTTGTTGCGCACGCCGATCGTGAACTCGAGGGGTGTCTCGACGCGGAACGTGTCCACTGCCGGGGCCGTCGCGTTGGGCGCGGTCGGCAGCGAACCGAGCCGGACGCCGCTCCCCATGCCCAGAAGAAAATGCGTTCGCGTCGTGATCTGCCGCTGCCGATCGTCGCTGTCGGCGCGGAGCACGGTCGTGCGCGTCAAGGTCTCGGCAATGCTCTTGTCGTGCAATAGCGCGGTGGTCACGCGCTCGGCGAAGACGTCGAGCTCATCGAGGTGCACGACGTCGACCTTCTCTTCGCGCTCGTTGCCGCTGTAGCGCGCGAACGCCGTCCACCCGTGTCGTACCGGGTAAAGCTCCACGACGACGGTTTGCGCGCAACCGTCCGGCACCGACACGAACCCGGGCTCGTGCGTGACCTGATACTCGATGAGTCTCTTCAGGTAGAGGATGGGGTCGATGGCCGAAAAGTCGGCGTCTTCGGCGTTCGCGACGACCGCGACGACCGGTGGAGGGAACTCACCGGGATTCGGCGGCGCGCCGTCCTGCGGCGGCTCGCCCGGCGGCGGTCCCCCATCGGCACGCGGCGGCGCCGATCCGTCTTGAGGAGAGGGTACCGATCCGAACCTCGCCGCGTTCGGCGGGATCGGAGGCGCGTTGGGCTTCGGCGGACCCGGCGGCTCGGCTGCGCCGGGATTCGCGACGCCGTCGCGCGTCCAACTCTTCTCGTCGATTTTCACGCATACTTTCACGTCCCGTGACGACGTAGGTGCGGCCAGCACAGTGGTCGGAACCATTGCGCAGGCGCCGGACAAAGCTAGAGCAAGCAGCGACGATCTCATCGAGTGTCCTCCGTGGCGTGGCGCGGGCTCGATCCCAATCGAGCGGCGCGACTCAAGTGGATGGCGGCGAGCGCACGTACCCCAACCCCGGTCGCGCCAGCCTCACCGCGCTGGGGACCAGGACCGGAACCGATCGACGAATCGATTCAGGCGAGGATCGTCTTTGCAGCCGACATGCCAGACCGAATTGCCACGAAACGCCGCGAAATGCCGTCCAGCGGCGGCGCATCCAGTGTGGTGACGAAGCGACACCGTCGCTGCGGCGACACGGGCGAGTCCCGATCGACGCGCGCTCGCTTCTTCTTGTTCAACGGAGCCCGTCGTCGAGCGTCGTCGCTTCGCCCCCCCTAACGGAGCGCCGCGGCGCGCCCGAATCCGCGCGACCCGCGCGCGAAAACCAGGAGCACCGCGGCCATATTTGCGCGACCCGCGCGCAACACGAGGGGGATCGGCCCGTTCGCGCTCGCGAACCGGTCGTCAGGGAGTGACGACGACCTTCGTGACGATGAACGGAAGATTGAAGGCGTCCGCCGGCGCCGCATCGTTGGTGATCGGCGTTCGCTCTTGCTGATTCGAGACGACGAGGAACTGATTGATGCCGCTCTCGAACCCGAGGACGGGGGGCAAGAAGGCAATCGACGACGGGAAATCGAAAAGCCGCGCATCGTGAGCGACGACCTGTCGTTGCCCGGTGTGCGGGTCGATCCGCGTGATCTCGAGCTGCATGCCGTGGGCGGAATACAGGTAGGGGTCGCTTCTGTCGTAGGGGTTGAACTGCATCTCGAGCAGCTCTTCGACCTGGATGTTCGCCGGCGTCGGGGAAAGCAGGCGGATGTCCGCCGCGCGTTGGTACGGCTGCCGATGGTCCGTCAGAATCGAGAGCGGGAACGTATAGACGCCGCGAGCACACGACGACGAGAAGTACACCGTGCCATCACGCTCGGCGATCCCTTCGATGCCCGGAATGGTCGAGCCGGAGAACAGGAACGGCACCCCGTTCACCAATACCTCGGGCATGGTGGGACAGATGACCATCGTCGGAATGCCGTCCGCGGGGTCGAACGTCTTCGGCACGATGCCGGGGACGAAGGTGCCGTCGTTCTCGACGATCCAGATGCTGCCGAGTACGGCGTCGGTCATGAGAAGACGGCCGTCGCTCAGACGAACGAAGTCTTCCGGAAACCCGACCAGCGTGTCGCCCGAGTCGACGAAGCGAGTCAGGCTCGCGGTGAACCCCCCGCTCGCGGTGACGTCGTAGGTGTATTCGTAAACGAACGGATGAGCGGGGACGAGCGGCTTCGGCTGAGGAAGCCCGCCTGCCCCGAGGATCTGCACTTTGCCCTCGCCGGCCGCGTGCATGATGAACGGGATCACGAAGCCGCCCGGCGGTTGGGGAAGCTCGCCGATCTGTTTCCCGGTGAAGCGGGAGTACACGAGCACGCGCCCTTCCAGCGGATCGCCGATGAATACGGCTTTTTCGCCGGCCGCGACGCCGGCAGGCAAATACGTGAGGTGCATGAAATCGAGGCTGATCGAGCGATTCGTGATGGAGATGTCCGGCAACGATGGCGCCATCGTCGCGGCCTCCTTCGTGCTGCCCGTCGGAGGGCTCGACTCGCTCGATTCACCCGGTGCGCTACCGCACGCGGCCAGCGAGAAGGTCATCAACCAAGGCGTGATCCATCGCAACCGACTCATCGTCATGTCGTTCCACACTCCCGACGAACAGAGTCGCATCGACGTCGAGATCCGTCTAGTCGCGTTCAATCGTCGTTCGCATTTTCGTGAGTGATTCGAAGCGGTTTGTCGATAGGCACCGCGCGCAACGTGCATCGCCACACACGAGTCACACTGCGCGCCGCCAATGTAGGTGCGCTCCTCCAGGTTGGCGACAAACCTAGAAATGGCGGCTCATGACGGACGACGAGGTGTGCACGATGTGCGGCTCATCGACACTGAAGATTTCATTCGCTGAGACGTAGGGGTGGAAGCTGAGATCGAATATGATGGACGATCGAGACGATCTCTTCCTTCGGTCGACTGCCCATGTGCTTCACCATCCACGCTGCGGCCTCGGGCACCGTCGCGAACACCGAAACCGCCGTCTTCTTGTTGCGCAACAGAAGGACCATTCCAGCGAGCGCGCCGCGGTTGATGGCGGTCTTGAATCCCTCCCCCTCGATGACGCAAGCCACGCATTTGAGCCGCTCGCCGTGCACGGAAATCATTTCCGAAGACGCGCGCCGCAGCTCGTCCCCCTCGGGCGGCTTGGCGCTGCGCTCGACGATGCAAATGAAACCGGCGCCGTCGGGCCTGCGCTTGACCACCTCCGCGAGCCCGGCGCGCTGCCGCTCGAACGGCTCTTTGGTGACCGCGCCACGCCAGATGACCACGCAGAGCTCCCCCGTTTCGGCGACCACGACGGTCTCGTCACAGTGAAGCAGTCGCACGTTGCGACCGGCACTTCGAAAGGTCCCTTGCATGAAGCTCCCGACGATAGTCGCGAATCTTACCACTGATAGGCCAACGATGTTTCCTCGCCGAATTGTCGCCCGTCGGAGCATTCACCCATGACCCAAGAAGCTGCTCGATTCGCTCCTGCACACACCGTCACCGACGCAGACCGCAGCGTGGCGGAGGCCGTCGCCGCGGGCTTGATCATGCAGGCGGTCGACGACGTCGGTTACGACGGGCGACACGTCCAGATCGGCGGCCGCGAGCTCTTGAACTTCGGGAGTTGCAGCTACCTCGGCCTCGAACAACGGACCGAGCTCAAGTCGGGCGCGATCGACGCGGTCGAACGCTACGGGACGCAATTTTCTTATTCGCGCGCCTACCTCGAGCTCTCGCTCTATCGGGAACTGGAGAGCTTGCTCGCGACGATGACCGGCGGCCATGCGCTGGTCGCGCCGTCGACGACCCTCGCGCACATCGCGGCGCTCCCGGTGCTCGTCGAACCCGGCGACGCCGTCATCATCGATCAATTCGCCCACGCGAGCCTCCACACGGCCACGGCGCTCCTCCGCGCGGCGCCCGTCGTTCCCGTCCGGCACAATCGCATCGACCAGCTCGAAGAAAAGGTCGCGCTCCTCGTCCAGAAACATCGACGGGTCTGGCTCGTCGTCGACGGCCTCTATTCGATGATGGGCGACTTCGCCCCGCTCTCGCAGATCGCGCGCTTGCTCGAGCTGTACCCGCAGCTCCACCTCTACGTCGACGACGCGCACTGCACGTCGTGGATCGGCGCGCACGGTCGCGGCTATGCCCTCGATCGCCTCCCGGATCGGAGCCGCGTCGTGGTCGCGCTCGGGTTCGCCAAGGCGTTCGCCGTCGGCGGAGCCGCGCTCGTCTTTTCCAACGAAGACGACATGCATCGGGTTCGACGGTGCGGCGGTCCCATGTTGTTCTCGGGGCCGCTGCAGCCGCCGCTCCTCGGCGCTGCGGTCGCCTCCGCTCGTCTCCACCTGACGCCCGAGATCGCCGGCTTGCAGGAGGCGCTGATGGAGCGCATCGATCGCACCCTGGCGCTCGGCGTCGCGCGCGGCGTCTCCTTCGCGGCGTCCGATCGCACACCGATTTTCTTCGTGCGCTGCGGGCAGTCGAGCACGGCGTTCGCCGTCGCAAGCGCCTTACGCACGCAAGGCCTCTACACGTGCGTCAGCGTGTTTCCCGCCGTTCCCAAGAATCGCGCGGGGGTCCGTTTCACGCTGTCGCTCCACAACACCCCGGAGGACATCGAGCGTCTGATGGACGCGCTCGCTACCGAAATCGCGCGTCTCGGCATCACCGCGCGCGATCGGCCCCGTCCGAGCGTCGAGCGCGAACCCGAGCGCGAACGCGTCGTGGCTCACGCGCCCACGTCGCGCGAGTCCTGGCTGCCCTGACGCATCGTCTTCGGCCGTCAGTGATACGTGTAAGCGAGGGCCAGCTCCGGTGCTTCCCAGAGCGTGTGCTCGTCGGGACCACTCAAGGAGCGCGTGCCGTAACCGAACGCCATGCGCGCGACGAAGCCGAGGCTGAACTGCTTGGACACGAACCATTCGTAGCCGAGCCCCAGGGTTGCGGCGGGGCCGTAGTTTCCCGGTTTGATCAGGGTGCCTTTCACGTCGCTCTCGACCTGAATCGCGAGCTCGAGCCCGAGCTGCACGTGGAAGCCACGCATTGGATCCGGATACCAATCCGCGAAGGGGCCGATGCGCGCGAGCGTCTCTTTGACGCTGTCGTCGTCAGGCGTGACGTGCACGCCGTGCTCGACGAACGACGGTGACACTCGCGTGGTCCACACGCGCCCGCCGACCACCAAACCGCGGAGCGGCGTCCCACCCGCCGAGATACTGCTGCTCTCACCGAACCCCGTGATGCGTGTTCTCCCCGCCGGCGAGCTCGGCGCGTCGACGAGCGCCCTGAAAAACGTCACCCCCGCTTCGGCGCGCAAGAAGAAGCCGTCGTGTTCGTAGTCGCCCGGCGCGAGGCGTTCGTCGCAGGGCACCGCCTGGTCGCCAGTGCCCGTCGTTGCGATCGATTCGGCGCTCGCTCGCTCCGCGGTGACTAGGGTCGCCAGAACGACGACCGCGAGAAACCCAAGAAGTCGACTCACTTAGATGAGCACGATGATGAGCACGATCACCAAGATGAGGGCGAGCGCGCCCGCGCTGATGATGATGACGTCGCCGCCACGATATTTCTTCGCGTCGGGCGAGGCCGCTTCGCGCGCCGCATAGCGCGCCTCTTCACTTCGTGCGCCGAACGACGCGCGCGGCGGCGGCGTCGAATCGCCCGCCCGTGTTTCCGTCGCAACCGATGAGGACTCCGACTCGCGAGCTTCCGCGGCCATCGGAATGGACGCAAAAGACAACGACAAGAGAATGCTGGCGATGAAGTGTCTTAGGTTCATGGAAGGGACGGATTGCAATCGACGTGCCCTCGTCGAACGTGCGCACGCGAAGTCATCGCGACGAAATTCCCGCACTGGGATCCGGCAAGAAAGCCACAATCGTGACACCTTTGCTGATCGCCCACTCGCGCGCGAACCCTTCGAAGCTGTCTTCTTGCCACCCGCGTCCAGGGTCGAGCAGCAGCACTCGACGCGATTTGGGTTCGTATCCCACCACGACTTCGTAGTGCGCGACGGCGCGGTCGTTCTTGTAGTCCTTCCCTACTCCGACGATCACCGGTCGTCCGCGACCGAGCTCGTAGGCGATGTCGGCCATCGTTCCGAAAAATACGTACGACGAAAGGCCCGTCGTCCGCGCGTACCGCTCGATCTCGTCAGCGCGGAGTTGCTGTCCCGTCCGCCCCTCCGCCGCGGCGATCTGCTCCGGCGATGCCGAGTGACCCCAGAACGCCAGCACCGCCGACAACGCCGCGGCGCCGCAATCGTGAGCCCCGTCCTGGCGCACGAGCGGGAAATGCGGAACGACGACCCAATCGGCGCTTCGTGCGACGGCAGAAGGCTGCACGGGTTTTGCGCTGCCCTGGTACGTCGCGCATCCGAGGTTCATGCTGGCGAGGGCCGCGAGCACGACGTAGAAAGGACGGAATTCGAGGGTCGTTCGTCGGTTCGTTCGTTCGCTCATGTCTGCGCTCATGTCAGACGGCCAGCAACATTCACGCCGGTCATTGCGCACGACCAAAACGCCGCAGCACGGCGGGATCGAGGCGACTTGACTCGTCCAGGAAGCGACGGCACTTTGCCGCAGATGAGTCCACCTCGAGCGACTCGCTGGCTCTGGGGGGCGATCGCAACGCTCGGGCTCGCGTCGTGCGGAAAGGCGTTCACGACCGCCAGCAGCAGTGACGACGCGGGAGCCGGCGGCAACGCCTCGGGCGGTGTCCCAGCATCGACCGGTGGAACGCGCGCGACGAACAACAGCGGCGGCGCGGGCGGCGCCGCGACGGGCGGCATCAGCAGCGTCATGACCGGCGGTGCCGCGGGCGTCGGCGGCACCCGCGCGAGCGGGGGTTCAGGAGGCGAACCGATCGTCCCCGACGCCAGTGCAGCGGGTGGCGCGATCATCGGGCAAAGCGACGCGGGACCGCCCGTCGTCGAGGACGCAGGCCCGCCGATTCCAACCGACGGACTTCTCCTCTGGCTGCGCGCCGACCGCGGAGTCACCGTAAAAAACGGAACGGTGACCGAGTGGGCGGATCAATCGCCGTCGAAGACCAACGCGACTCAAGATCTGACGAACTCGCAACCACGGCTCCTCGACGATGCGATCGGCGGGCAGCCCGCGCTCGTTTTCGACGGCCAAGACGATTGCCTTAAATTGCCGGCGGGCTTCTCCGACTTCACGAACGGCATTTCGATCTTCGCCGTCGCGCAAACGAACAGCCCCGACGTTTGCACCGGCGTGTTCGAAGCGTCGAACGGCGCGGAGATCGACGATATTTCCCTCGATTCCGACTACGGCAAGCTCAACTTCGAGGTCTACGAGTCGAACGACGAAGAAGTGTCGTTTCCAGCGAACGCGCCCGAAGAGATTGAAGCCATCCAGGCGCCGAATCAATCCGTTGAGGTCCGCAGGAACGGTCCGATGGGGATAGAAACGGCGTTCCCCCTTCCCGCGGAGGTCGTGAGGAACCAAATCTACGTCGGCAAGACGCTCTACGCGAACTGCGGGGTGTTCCCCGGTCTGATCGCCGAGATCATCGTCTATTCGCGCGCGGTGAGCTTGGCCGAAGACGCGGCGATCGAGAGCTATTTGCAGTCGAAGTACGCTTGCTGCACCTCGTCGTGACGAGGCTCGATTTTTATTTCGCGCTCGGCGTCGCGGGCGTCGCGGGGACGGCTTCGGGTCGGTGCAGGATCTTCGCGGCTCGCGCCGCCTCCGGCAAGTAGACGTCGAAGTCCCCGAGAAACCACGCGACGCCGATGCCGAGCACGACGAGCACGAACAGATAAAACCGCCAGGGCCTACGCTTCTCCGCGAAGGGGTCTTCGAAGGAGCGCGACGCGCCCGGAGGCAGCGACGCCATCGCCGTCAACGCTCCACCGAACGGCACGTTGATCCGCGCGAAGGCGTTCACCGCCCACCCGTTCGCGTCGAGGATGGGGCCGATGTTGCGCTGACGCAACTTCAGCCAGGCAATGAGCATCGACGGACCGGAGATGCCGAGGAGCAACGCGGCGACGCCGATCGGCATCCACATGCCGAGCCCGAGGAACGTCGCGAGGATGCTCGAGAAGAACGTCGCGATCCCGCCCACGGCGACGCCGATCGCGGCGACCGTCCCGATGTCGACCTTCTTGTCCGCGGGTGGGGCTGCGGTGGGCGCCGCGGCGCTTTGCGTGACCGGCGCGCCCGGGTCCTTCTTGGCTTGGTCGGCCTGCGCCGTCGCGATGGCTTGCGCCTGAAGCTTCTTGTTCTGTTCGTCGTCCGCGGCGGACGCGCGCTTCGCGATTTGGTCCTCCACCAAACGGAGAAATCGCTTGTACGGAGCCCAGAACGCTTGCCGGACGCTGATCGGGTTCTCGATGATCTTCGTGATCGTCGCGTCCCAGTCGTCGCCCTTGCGATCGTAGAAGACGCCGTTTCGTCCGACCATCAAGTTATCGACGTCACCGCCG
>DATBBD010000156.1:0-5479 GCA_036271175.1 Polyangiaceae bacterium
CGCCGATTCGCCGAAGATGGTGACGTTCTTCGTATCGCCGCCGAACGTCGCGATATTTTCCTGAACCCACGAGAGCACGCGCCGTTGATCGAGGAGGCCTTGATTGCCGAGCGGCGAGCCTTCCTTGCCCAGCGACGCGAGCGAGAAGAACCCCATCGGTCCGAGTCGGTAGTTCGTCGTCACGAGCACGACGCCGTGTCGCTTCGCGAAGAACTGGCCGTCGTACCAGAGCGGCGCCTGATCGGCGCTGAGCGACGGCACGGGAAGCTTGTCGCCGGCCGAACCCGCGAAGTTTCCGCCGCCATGGAACCAAACCATGACCGGCGCATTTTTCGGCAACGGCTCCGGAGCCCACACGTTGAGATAGAGGCAATCCTCGGTGGTGCTCGCGCCGCCCTGAGAGCTCGCGTTCTGCGGGCAGCCCGTCGCGAACGTCGTTTCGTGGCGCACGCCCGTCCACGGAGCTTCCTTCACAGGGGCGCGCCAGCGGAGGTCTCCCACCGGGGGCTTCGCGTACGGGATCTTCAAGAACCGCCACGCACCGCCGACGTCGTCGCCCTCGACGACACCGTCCGCGAGCGTCACGGTCGTCGTCGCGGGGCCGCCGTCGTGCGTCGGACCTGAGTCGGGTACGGCGGTGCTGCCGCCGCTCCCGCCGTCGGCTCCAGCACCCGGCTGCGCGTCCGGCGATCCCGAGTCCGCGGTGTTCGAATGCGAAGTGTCGTCACTCGAGCACGCGGTCGCGCTCACGAACAAAACGGCGATACAGGCCCCGGCAAGTTTCGGCGTCGGCATTGCGGCGCGAGAGTCTGCCATGCTCTTTGCGAGCCCTCGCTGACACGAGGCGCCGATCGGTTGACCGAGGCCGACGGTGATCGTGCGGCGAACGCGTTACTCGGCGAGCGCGTCCCAGAAATCGCAGGTCGCTTTGCGGTGACCCGTCTCGCTGGTCGGTGCGGGGAGATTCAGCGAAAGATCCGCGTCGGTCGCGGCGTCGTACTTCGGCCATGTCGGAGCGCCCGCGCCGTTCGGATCGCCGGTCTTCGCGAACCGCGTCCAATAACCTTGCATGGCCGTCACGAGCGGCTGCTCGTCGGCTTGCGTCGCCTGGAGCGGATCGTCGAAGCCGAAGACGTACGACATCTCCGACGAATGGAACGAGCCGAGTCCGGGTAGGAGCGGTTTCTCCGGCACGTGCGCGAACGCGTACAAGTAGACGTCCGCGCCTGCCGTCGAAGCGGCACGCGCTAACCGGCGCGCCGGGCACGCGAACGCGCCGTCCGTCGTCGCCTCGACGAGCGCGTCGTCCGCCGACGCGAACGCCGACGTCGGGTACTCGGCGTAAATCTTCGCGCCGCGCGCCGCACCGAAAGTGCCGTCGAGCGCGCCTTTGTACTCCGCGTCGCTGGTGACCGGCGCGCCGCCGAGAACCGGCGACGTGAAGAGCGCGTACTCGTTTCGATTCGTTCCGAGCAGAAGCGGAACCTTTTGGAACGAAGGTCCGACTTCGGCGACGGGAACCGGAATGATGTCGCCGTCGACGACGGGCATCCACGATGTGCCGACCGCGGCTCCGCCGTCGGCGCCCGCGTCGGTGCCGCCGTCACCCGCCTCTGCACCTTGGTAGAAGATGCCACCGGGCGCGGTTCCCGCGGGGAACGCGTTCACGAGAGCGTCGGAAGTCTTGCCGCGGAGGCAAGTGAGCACGGTGGAGGCGTCGGTGCATCCGAGGGTCTTCGCGAGCAGATCCCCTTCCGGGTAGACGCTCGCAAGCGTGCGGCTGATGAGACCGTCGCAGAGCCCGCTCTCCGAGATCGCGCGCACGAAGAGCCCTTTGCTGCCCGGCGCGATGAGGTGCGCGCACGTGCTGAAGCCACCGGCGGACTCGCCGAAGATCGTCACCGCCGCGGGATCTCCGCCGAACGCGGCGATGTTGTCCTTGACCCATTGAAGGGCAAATTGCTGGTCTTCGATGCCGTAGTTGCCCGACGTCGGGTGATCTTTCGATTCCGCCGTCAACTCCGGGAGCGCCAGATAACCGAGTGCGCCGAGCCGGTAGTTGATGGTGACGACCACGACGTCGCCGGCGGTCGCGATCTTGCTGCCGTCGTAATAGGCCTCGGCGCCGCTTCCGAAGACGAACGCGCCGCCGTGGATCCAGAACATGACCGGCAACTTCGCAGACGGATCCGCCGACGGCGTCCACACGTTGACGGTCAAGCAGTCTTCATCGCTGCGCGTGTCGATCGTCGAGCCGCCGGCTTGAATTTGGGGGCACACCTTCGACGGCTGCGTGGCGTCCCGGGGCGCGGTCCAGGGCGTCACCGGTTGCGGCGCACGCCATCGATTGCTGCCGGTCGGCGGCGCGGCGTAGGGGATCGCGAGGAACGCGCTCGTCGCGCCGTCTTTCTTGCCGATGACGACGCCGCTCTTCGTCGTAACGGGGATCGCCGGGCCTGCGTCGGGCGTCGTGGCGCCAGAGTCGCCGCCGGCTCCGGCGTCCGGGGCCGAACCGTCGACACCGGAGTCTCCGTTCGGCGTCCCCGAGTCGGGCCCTGCCCGGTGCGGCACGACGTCATCGGTCGTGCACGACGCCGTGACCACGAAGAGCAAGCCCGGGAGCACGCGGGTAGCAACCCCGCCGCGAATTGTCCCGTGAACCTTGGAACGAAAAGAGCGCGCAGTCGTCGAGTCGATCAAAGCGATGTCCTCCGGAAGAGCTTGCTCGTTGCAACGAGCCGGGCGGACCATAGATCGACTCGGGGCGCGTTGTCGTCGCGGATGACGCGTGACACGGACCGCCCCCGTCAGCGCACGGCGGTGGGCCGGCTCAGGAGGGAATCGCGACTTCGGTCGCACATCCGAACAAGATGTCGACGTGCGGCGGAGGCCCCGAATCGCCGGCGCTCGCTCCTTCGGCGTCGGTGCACGTCGAAGGACAAAGTTCGACCTTCGTCGGGGTTGTCGGATCGTCGTAGTACCAGCCTTGCCCGGCATAGTTCGCGCAGTCGCCCGAGCTTTTGACCTGAAGCAGCTTCTCGACCATTTGGCTCGCGTTCGTGAAGTGGACGTTCACTTCATTGCGATCGAACGTCTGGCCGCCCTCGGCCGGCGGAATCGTGTACTCGCAAGGAAGAGCCGTTTTTACGACCTGCGTCTGCGTGACCGTGGTGCGGATCAGGTTGAGCGCATCGACGAGGCTCGTGCCGCCGGCAGCGACGTTGCACGCTTCGCTCCCCGCGTTGGGCGGGTTGCAGTTCGAGCCTCCGGCGACGGCGATCGCATCGAGCAAGCCGAAGTCGGCGCCGTCCATGCCGATGGTGAAGGTGAGAATGTTCGCTTGTGACTTCGCGTCGGACGCGATGCTCGCGAGCGTTGCCTGGTCGCTGGCGCATCCGTTGGGCGCGCCATCGGTGATGAGCACGACGACGCAGCGCTCTTGCGGGTTATTCGCTTGATACGTCAGGCAGAAATTTTCGCCGCCGCGGAGGCCGCCTTCGAGCGGCGTTCCCGTGCCCGTGTTTCGCCCTCCGGGCGCGTTCGACGTCAGCGCGTTCGCGACGGCCGTCACTTGCGCCGCGCTCGGGAGCCGGGCCAGCGCGACCGCGGGGGTGTCGTAACCGGTGCCGTTGCATTGACCATCGGCAGTCGGGAAGAACCCGAGTGCGACGTCGAGCCCCGACGAGAGCGGATCGGCCACGAACGCGTTGTCGGCGGTCGTCGTTTGATCCCACTTGCTCGCCGACGCGCCCGCGGGCGTGTCCTTCATGCTCCCTGACCGATCTTGGACGAGGTAGATCGCGACCGGGCTCGTGACCGTCTTCGTGACCGTCGTTCGCTCGACCGACGCAGACGTCGAGGCGCAGGCGTCCTGATCGCCGCCGCCCGACGAACCACCGGCGCCGCCCGTGGGTACGATGAACCCCGTGCCGCCGCCGTCGCTCGCGCCGGACCCGCCCGACGAAGAGCTCGTCGTGGTTCCGCCACTGCCGCCGGCGCCGCTACCGCCCGACCCGGTACCGGTTCCCGCTGCCGCCGCGGAACCTCCCCCGTTTTGATTTCCGGAATTCGGCGCGCAAGCTGCGCCGGCTGAGCCCATCAAGAAGAGAAGTGTCGTGAACGATCGTCGTCGCGCGAGCATGAGCATGTCCATCGTAGGTCGCGCGAAAGGAAACGGTGCTCGATCGCCGCGCCGTTCGAAAACGACGCACCGATCGACCTCGGAGCCAACGCCGCGCGTCATGCGCCAGCTCGAGGGATATCGTTCATTGTAGTAACCGAAGCCGAAATACTTGGTGACTAATTTTAAGAGAATCGAACCTCGAAGAACGGCTCATCTCACATCGACTCCACGTGTCGGGCGGCGGTCGGTCTTGTGTGCGACGGCGATGGAATCCACATCGGACGTACGGACCGTCGATACGTCCCACGATTTAATGCGGCGTTCATATTCCGCGCGGCGCGCGGATGTGGCGTTCGATACCGCTTTAGTTGGCGAACGCGCCAAGATCACACGCTTTGCCGCGGCACCCGATCACGTCGAGTTTGACGATCTTGTTGGGATCCTTGGACCAACAAGCGACGTCAGCGGTGCTCGACTCGAAGTCGTACGTGCGCTCGCCTGCCGCCGTGCTCGAGAAGATGCGGCTCTCGACGACCTGGCCGCCGGCGAACTTCAGACGCGCTTGAAACCGGTGATAGTTCCGCACCGCGTTTCGCGGGTCCGAGTAACCCTGCTCGGGCGCGGTGAACGCGAGCCGCACGTCGAGCGCGCAGTCGTGCGCGTTCACGGTGACGTCGTGGAAGGCGTGGCCGTTCACCCTCACGCCGACCGCTGCGTGATCCGACCAAGCTTTGCCCGCCGCGAGGGCCGTAGCCGACACGAGAAGGAGCGGCGCTATTCGCGAAATGTGGCGGTGGATGCTCATTGCTTCGCTCCCGCGTCACCGGCGTCGCTTCCGCCGTCACTTCCGGGAGACAGAGAGCCAATCCACTTTCCGATGAGGGCGACGCCGGTCGGGTCGACCAGCCTGGTGCAGACCGGCGGCATCTGTCCGCTCCCTCGAAGGTCCATGCGAACATAGATTTCGCTCGAGTCGGGGTCACCCGGCACGATGCGGTCGGGGATGTTGCCGGGGTAGGGTTGATCGACCGCCGTTTGATACGCGGTAGTGTCGCGCACCGTGGCGAGCTGCCCCGTGAGTTCGAATAGCTGCATCGAGATCCCTGGATAGAGGGGCGAGCTTCGGTTGTGGCAATCGCCACAATTGGCGTGCAGATATCCGATCGCCGCGGACTCGACGGCGTTGCCCGGCAAAGTGAACGGCCCCGCCGGCGGATTCGAGAGACGTCCTTCGCTCATCAGATCCGTCAACTTCAGGCCCTCGAGCTGATGCGACAGCTGGATCGCCCCGACCCCGAGGAGGTGTCCCTTGGTGTTGTCGTGGCAGATATGACAAGTGCGCTGGTCGGGAATGTC
>DATBBD010000157.1:0-8052 GCA_036271175.1 Polyangiaceae bacterium
GGACCCTCTCTTGCGACGCTCTCACGGCCCGCCCCTGGGCCACAGGGTGGGCCGCAAGTGGTGGGCCGAGCGGGAATCGAACCCGCAACCTTCGGATTAAAAATCCGCAGCTCTAACCGACTGAGCTATCGGCCCGGGCGCGATCTACCCCGAAAGACGGCGCGAGACCAGTGCGAAGGTCGCTCGCGGCGAGCACTCGGCGCTCAAGATTGGAGGCGCGCGGTGACGCCGATGACTTGGCGGCTGAGCTCGGCTTCTTTTTCTTGGCCGAGCACGCTGCCGGCGCTGAAGACGGCGAAGCCGACGTAGTCGGAGAGCATTTGCTTCAAGATGCGCTCGGGATCATCGCCACCGGCAACGAGAGACGCGTTGTCGGCGACGCGTTCGGGGTCGAGCGCGCCCGAGGAGTCCGGGCCCGCGCCGCGGAACAGGATGTCGTAGACGCCGGCGCCGACGGCGAACGACGCGAGGCTCGCGCGGAGGTCGTCGCCGATCGCGGCGAGGTCGGCCTCGCCGTGGACGAGGCGCAGGGCTTCGTTCGCGGTTTCGATGACGCCGGCGAGGCCGCCGCCGAGTCGCGGCGCGTGCAGCGCGACGTGCTTCGACTGCATCAAGGCGTAGACGTCCTTCGTCGTCGCGAATTCACCGCGCCCCGTCGCGCGACCGATCGCCTCGACGGATTGTGCGCCGTCGACGAGAGCGAGGGTCGCGGCGTACTCGTCGGGAGGCGCCTTGGATTGCGAGAGACGATGCGGCACGTGCGCGCCGGACGGAATGCGCTCGCGGAAGTACCGCATCTCGTCCATGCGCGTGACGGCGTCCATCAGAAGCACATTGGCCGGCGACACGTGATGCGCGACGAGTCGCGATTCGTCGAAGCCGTCGAGAAAAAAGAACGTGCCGTCGGCGACCATCAAGGTCGAATAGACGACCTCGTCGATCTGCCGGCCTAGATATTGGAAGACCTGATCTTGCCGGACGATGCCGAGCTCGACGGCGGCCTTGCCGTAACGCGCGCCGGTGCCGACGCGACCCATGATGCGCTCGTGATCGGAGGTCGTGATGACGCCGAACTTGTAGAGGATCATGCCGATGCGCTCGGCTTCGACGTTCGTGATCGCGCCGACGACATTTCCCTGCTCGAAGAACACCGAGCGCGCGTTCGCGCCGTCGAGCACGACGAGTTCGCCACGCCACCCGGTTTGGCCGAGCAACGCGAACACGTCGCACATGGCGGCGGGCGTCGTAATTTCTCCCGCGAGGCGCACCACGGCGCCGTCTTCGGCGTCTCGCCGGCCGTCTTCGCCGGTGTAGCGCATGAAAACGACGTGATCCGGCGCGGGCAAGAGGCGAAACGCGCCGGCGCGCGCGCGCATGCGGTG
This sequence comes from Polyangiaceae bacterium, assembly GCA_036271175.1. Lineage (GTDB taxonomy): Bacteria > Myxococcota_A > Polyangia > Polyangiales > Polyangiaceae > DASZVB01. Next base: position 1,383 of record DATBBD010000157.1, read on the forward strand.
ACTCGCGACGCTCCCGATGGGATGCGCGACGCCTTCGCCGTCGATCCGCACGAGCTCGCTCCGCGGTTCTTTCACAGCCTGAAGACTACCACGGTAGGCGAACAGCGGCGCGGTCGCCGAGGGGTCAGGTGACGCTGGCGGCGGCTCTATCTGAGCTCGGCCACCGTATCGCCGAAGAGCCGCTCGAGACCCGAGAGCATGTCGTCGCTCGGGTCGACGCGCATGCCTTCGAGAGCGAGCACGGCCCGAGCGCCCTCGGGGAGCGCGAGCACGAGCTCCACCGGACAGGCGCCCGGCGACTCGCTCAAGAGCGATTTGAGACTTCGGAGCTGCTCGGGCTTCGTCCCGTCGGCGTCCAGATGAATGGACACCGCGCGCGTGGCCTTCCGGACCGCGTCGGAGAGAGGCAGCACTTCGTCGACCAGGAGGGTCGCTTCGGCTTCCTCGTCGGGCTCGTCGGTAATCGGAAAGCTCACCTTGCCGGATACCAACACCGGTTCGCCGCGCGTCAGGAGTGGGCCGTAAAGATCGATGCGTTCGCTCCGGAGCTTCGCGCGGACACGACCCGACATGTCTTCGAGCTCGAAGAAGGCGGCTTTACCGCCGGAACCGCCCTTGAACAAGCGCTCCTGGTAATTCTCGACCATGCCCGCGAGCGTCACGACGCTCCACGGCTTCTCGTCGCCCATCCTCGACGCCGAGAGGGCGCCGATGCGCGACAGCTTGTCCCCGTAACGACGAAGCGGATGCCCGGACACGTAGCATCCGAGGGCCTGCTTCTCGCGCCCGAGCAAGGTCATGCGATCCCACGAGGGCACGTCGGGGTATTCGCTGAGGCTCTGCGAGCGTTCCGCGCCGGCGACCGGCGCGGCTTCGAACGCGCCGAACATCGTCACCTGTCCGGATTCGCGATCACGCGTCGCGCTCTTCGATCGCTCGAGCGCGCGCTCGACGCCCGCGTACGCCCGGGCTCGCGTGATCCCCATCGGAACGAGCACCGAATCGAACGCGCCGCATTGAACCAGCGCCTCGAGCACGCCTTTGTTGAGTCGCTTCGCCTCGACGCGCGCGGCGAAATCGAACAAGTCTCGGAAATCGCCGCCGGCGGTGCGCGCGTCGAAGACCGTCTCGAGCGCCGCTTCGCCGAGCCCGCGTACGGCGCCGAGCCCGAAGCGGATCTGCGGACGAAACCGGTCGCGCAATTTGCCCGGACCGCGCGGCGGACCATTTCCTTCTGGGGCGCCGTACACGACTGTGAAGTCGATGTCGCTGGCGTTGACGTCGGGCGGAAGCACGCTGACGCCCCACGCACGCGCCTCGGCGATCATGCGAACGACCTTTTCGATTTTGTCTTTGTCCGCCGTCAGAAGCGCCGCGAAAAATTCGGTCGGATAGTGCGCCTTGAGATACGCGGTTTGATAGGTGACCAAGGCGTAGGCCGCCGAATGGCTCTTGTTGAACCCGTACGACGCGAAGCCCTCCACTTCCTTGAAGATGGAGAGCGCTTGTTCGGCCGAGACGCCTTTCGACTCTGCGCCGCTCACGAAGAGGGCCTCTTGCTTGGCCATCTCCTCGGCCTTCTTTTTTCCCATCGCGCGGCGGAGGAGATCGGCGCCGCCGAGCGTGTACCCCGCCAGGTTCTGCGCGATCTGCATCACCTGCTCCTGGTACACGGGCACGCCGTAAGTGGGCGCGAGCACCGAGTCGACCAAGTCGTGTAGTTTCCGGATCGGTTTGCGGCCGTGCTTGCCGCCGATGAAATCGTCGATCATGCCGGTGCCGAGCGGCCCAGGACGATAAAGGGCGACGGCGGCGATCACGTCTTCGAAGCAGTCCGGCTTGAGGCCGCGGAGGAGCTGCTGCATGCCGCTCGATTCGAGCTGGAACACGCCGGTCGTGTCACCGCTGGAGATGAGCGTGTACGTCGGCCGGTCGTCGATGGGGATGCGATTGACGTCGAGCGGCGCGTCTTTGCGGTCGGGCCGCGCGTTGACGAGGCGCTGCGCGATGTCGATGACGGTGAGCGTCTTCAGACCGAGAAAGTCGAACTTGACGAGCCCGACCGACTCGACGTCGTCCTTGTCGTACTGAGTGACGATCGTCTCGTCGCTCATGAAGCACGGCACGTGGCCGTCGAGCGGGCCTTCGCTGATCACGACGCCCGCGGCGTGCATGCCCGCGTGGCGAGTCAGCCCTTCGAGTTTTCGCGCTTGCTTCAGGAGCTCCTGCACTCGCGGATCGCCGTCGGCGAGCGCCTTGAGCTTCGGCTCCACGGCGAGCGCCTCGTCGATCGTACACATTTTCCCCTGCCCTTTTTCGGGCACGAGGCTCGCGATGCGTTGCGCTTCCGGCGCGGCGATCCCCATCGCGCGCGCGACGTCCTTGATGACGCTGCGCGCTTTGAGGTTCTGGAACGTGGCGATCTGACCGACGCTGGTCTTGCCGTATTTGCTCGCGACGTACGAGATGACGGCGTCCCTTCGCGACATGCAAAAGTCGATATCGAAATCCGGCATGCTGACGCGTTCCGGATTCAGGAAGCGCTCGAACAGCAAGTTGTAAGGGATCGGGTCGATCGTCGTGATGTCGAGCGAGTACGCGACGAGAGAGCCGGCGCCCGAGCCGCGGCCCGGACCCACCGGGATGCCCTTCGCCTTCGCTTCGCGAATGAAGTCCCAGACGATGAGGAAATACCCCGGGAACTTCATCCCGACGATGACGTCGAGCTCCGTCTCGAGGCGTTTTCGATACACCGGTTCGTCGACCGGCGCGGCCGCCTCGCGGAATTCGTGGAACCGACGCTCGAGTCCCTCTCGCGCGACGTGCCGGAAATAGCCGTCGATGTCGTAGCCCTCGGGCACCGGAAACCGGGGAAGCATCGGAGTGCCGAGGTCGAGCTTGAACCCCGAGCACATTTCCGCGACGCGCAGCGTGTTCTTGAGAGCGTCCGAGTCCGTCCCGAACACCGCGGCCATCTCGGCCGGCGTCTTCAGATACATCTCGAAGCGCCCGTGGTGATACGGCTTCGCCTCCTCGTAGCGGCGGTTCAGCCGGATGCACTCGAGATAAAACTGGGCGTCCCCGTCTTCTTGATTGACGAACTGGACGTTGTTCGTGGCGACCGCCGGCAAGTCGAGTTGCCGCGCCGCGCGTCCGAGGATCTCGTTGACGACCGCCTGCTCCGGCAGCCCGTGGTCTTGCAGCTCGACGAAGACCGATTCGCGGCCGAAAATCTCCGACAGCTCGCCCAGCGTCTTTTTTCCGGCGTCCTCACCGTATTGGCAGACGGCTTGCGGCGCGAGGCCGCCGAGGCAGCCCGTGAGTGCGATCAATCCCTTCGCGCCCCCCTCGAGGTCCGGGATGGTGATCGCCGGAGAATCGCCCGACCCCGACGTGCCGTATCCGAGCGACACGAGCTTGATCAGGTTTCGATAACCCTCGTCGGTCGCCGCCAGAAGGAGCAGGTGGTCCGGATGGCTCCCCGGCGCGCGAGCTACGTTGAGCTCTGCCCCGATGATCGGCTGGATCCCGGCCGCCTTGCAGGCGCTCCAATGTTTCACCGCGCCGAACATGTTCGCGAGGTCGGTGAGCGCGACGGCCTTCATTCCTCGCGACTTCACGTGCCCCGAGAGCTCGGAGACCTTCACCGTGCTGACGAGGAACGAGTACTGGGAATGGACGTGGAGGTGGACGAACTCGGCCAAGAGCCCCTTCGGTTATCGCTTCCTCGGGCCGGGTGCCAGCCAAGCAGCCACCAAAGCGTCGATCGGCCCGGGTCGCCCATTTTCGAGCCTGTTTTGGAGCCCCTTCGAGGAGGCCGATTTCGTACGTTGAAGCGTAGGGGTCCCTTGGCCGTCCATCGTCCGAGGAGCGTTTCCCCCCTGCTTCCCAGCAGAGGGGCTTGCACTCCGTCCGCGAGTTCGATACCGGTCTCCCTGTCGGAGGATCGGTTTGTCGGCTCGACAATCATTGCGCGCCGACTCAGGAGGACTTCACAAATGACTCGTACGACTGGTCTCGTTGCTTCGGCCCTCGTGGCCGTTCTCGCTCTCCCTGGCTTGACGGGTTGCCACGCGCAAGCGTCGGTGCAGACCGGAACCGAGGCACCGCCTCCGCCGCCACCCCCTCCGCCGCCTCCGCCGCCACCCACCCCGGCGCCGGCTGCGGCAGCACCGCCGCCCATGGCCGCCGCACCCGCGCCGGCGCCCGCCGGCAAGGTCGAAGAGAAGGGCGGCGCCCTTCATCTGCCGGGCGACATCGTGTTCGATACCGACAAGGCGACGCTCAAGGCCGGTTCGGGGAGCGAGGTCGTGCTCGGCCAGCTCAAAGAGTACCTGGTGCAGAACGAGAAGAAGGTCGCCGTGCTCCGCATCGAAGGACACACGGACAACACCGGTGCCGACGCGACGAACCTCGAGCTCTCGGGTCAGCGCGCGCTCACCGTGAAGAAGTGGCTGATCGAGAACGGCATCGCCGAAGCACGCTTGCTCGCCGTGGGCTACGGCTCCTCGAAGCCGATTGCGCCGAACACGACCGACGAAGGTCGCGCGCAGAATCGCCGCACGGAATTCCACATCGCCGAGACCTTCGACAAAGCCGGCAAAGCGAAGCCGTACCTCGGGCTGAACCCGCTCGGAAAACCGCCGGGCAAGGAATTCAAGTAGACCGGCAGCATCAGAGAAGCGCTCGCTCGATGAATGAGTAGCGAGCAGCGAGTAGCGAGCACGGGCCGGGTCGACAAAGACTTCGGCCCGTGCGAGTTTCCGGCGCCCTTCCATGCCTGGCACCTCGAGCAACGACTTCCGGCGATCTCGCAAACGTCGGGCTCCGCGCCGCATCCGCCTCGCGAGTCTCATCGTGGGCGGGGCCCTGCTTTCGTTCGGATGCCACCGCACGCCCGACGACCTGCGCGAGTGGAAGCCGTCCGACCACAAGCACACCGTCGAGTCGGACCCCAACGGAGATCGCGCACCTCAGGTGAGTGGGTCCGCGGAACCCGTCATGCCGGGTCTCGAAGACGTGACGGTCGTCACCTGGAAGCGAGCATGCACGAACTGCCACGGGCAGCTCGGGCGCGGTGACGGCCCGCAAGGTCCGATGGTGAAAGCCCGCGATCTCTCCGACCCCGCGTGGCAGGCCTCGGTGACGGACGCGCAGATCGCCACGTCGATCACGAAGGGTCGCGGCCTCATGCCGCCCGCCCCGTTGCCGCCGGCCACCATCGACGGGCTCGTGCACCTCGTTCGACTATTGAACAAGGACCGGCTCGCTCAAGCGGCGAAGAGTGCTTCCCGGCCCGGCGCGGCGCCCTCGGGAACGGGAACCCCTGCGGCCGCCCCCACTCAGCGCGTCGCCCAATAACGCGCCGACTCGATTCCGCGGTTCGCTCGCTCGTGAAGTCGGAGTACGCTCATAGGAGCATCGTGAGTCAGCCGGTCCACACCGACATCTCGACGCGCGCCTCCGACGGGCACCTCGCCTTGCCGGTGGAGCTCGTGCTCGTCGTGGTCAGCGGCCGCGCTCGCGGGCAGCGCGCCAAGGTCGGCGAACGCGTTCGCGTCGGCAAATCGAGCGACAACGACTTGGTGCTCCCCGACGACAGCGTGTCACGCCACCATTGCGAGATCGTGAGGACGGCCGATGGATTGCTCGTCCGTGATCTCGACTCGACGAACCACACGAAGATCGGGCGGTCTCGCGTGACCGAAGCGACGCTCGAACCCGGTGCAACGCTCACCGTCGGCGACGTCGAGCTGGTGCTCCGCAGCGACGCACACCGCGCGCCGATCCTGCCGTCGGACTCGTTCCGCTTCGGCGACGTCGTCGGGCCGAGCCTCGCGATGCGTTCGATCTTCGGCGTGCTCGAGCGCATCGCGCCGACCGAGGCCACGGTGCTGCTCGAAGGCGAGACCGGAACCGGCAAAGATCTGATCGCGCGGGCGATCCACGCCGAGAGCCTTCGCAAGGCACAGCCCTTCGTCGTCGTGGACTGCGGCGCCATCAGCTACTCCCTGATTGAGAGCGAGCTCTTCGGGCACGAGCGCGGCGCGTTCACCGGCGCCGTCGCCGCGCGCCCGGGCGCCTTCGAAACGGCGGGAAAAGGGACGCTCTTCCTCGACGAAGTCGGCGAGCTTCCGCTCGATGTTCAGCCCAAGCTTCTTAGGGTGCTCGAATCGGGCGAATTCCGTCGCGTGGGGGGCAATCGTCCGCAAAAGAGCCTCGCGCGCATCGTCGCGGCGACCAAGCGCAACTTGAAGGACGAGGTCGAGCGTGGAAAATTCCGCGAAGATCTCTATTTTCGTCTCGCCGTCGTCCCGATCACGGTGCCGCCGCTCCGGGTGCGTCGCGAAGACGTCGCGTCGCTCGTCGCCCATTTTCTCGAGGTCGCGAAGAAGCGCGATCCCCGCGTCGCGGACATCACGATCGGCCCCGAGACGCAGAGCGCGCTCGCGGCCCACGACTGGCCGGGCAACGTACGCGAACTCCGCAACGTGCTCGATCGCGCGCTCTACGTCGCCGGCGCGACGGGCGAGCGCGACCTTCGTCTCGTCGATTTGCCGCTCCGCGCGAGTGGCGGTCGCACGCTGCCGTCGTTCGACCCCGGCAAGAGCTATCGAGAAGTGCGCGCCTCGTTCGAAGCGGAGTTCGAGCACGCCTACGTCTCCTGGCT
>DATBBD010000158.1:0-1648 GCA_036271175.1 Polyangiaceae bacterium
CCGCGTTCGATCTTTTGGGGCGACGGTGGGTGCTCCGGATTCTGTGGGAGCTGCGGAACGAGGGGCTTGGGTTTAGGGAGCTCCAGCGCGCCGCGGACGATCCGTCGCCGACGTTGCTCGCGGAGCGACTGGTAGATCTCAGGGCAGCTCGGGTCGTCCTCCCGCGCGAAGACGGCAAATACGAGCTGACGGAGCTAGGGCGCGAACTGCTCTTATCGCTCGGTCCACTTCAAACGTGGGCGAAGATGTGGAGCCGCGCGCTCGCGGAAGCGGAACCCGAGGTGCAGGCGCAAAGAAAGACGACCGGCCCGGCGCGCCGAGGCTCGCGATCCGTCGAGTGAATCGTTCGAATGTGCCGCACTTGGTGCATGTTGCGACGATCCGGCTCCCCGGATTCGGCGCCGGGGCTCGACGCCGGACCTGCGGTTCCCCTTGACCGGACCCCTCGTTTCCACGACAAATGAACGTGCTCGACGGAGGCTCTCCACTGGTTGGCGTCCGATTTGCAAGGGCGACGACCATGTTCATACGAGCCGGGTTCGACATTTCCGTCCAATGCGACATGGAGACGCCGCTGATGGCGCTCCTCAGCATCCATCCGTCGCGTGCGCACGATCTTCGGACCTCGGCGATCATCACGTCCAACTCGGCCTCGCCCCTCGTCGCGACCCTCGACGAATTCGGGAATCTCCGAACGCGCACCGTCGCGCCCGCCGGCGTTCTGCAGTTGAAGACGGATTTCGTGGTTCACGACAGTGGACGGCCCGACGAAGTAGCGCTGATGGCCCCTGAAATCCCGGTCGCCGAGCTGCCCGACGAAGCCGTCGGCTTCCTCATGGGCAGCCGCTACTGCGAGACGGATCGCCTGTCGGAGCTCGCGTGGTCCCTCTTCGGTCACACGCCGCGCGGCTGGCCACGGGTCCAAGCCATCGTCGACTTCGTGCATCGTCACATCACGTTCGGTTATCAGTACGCGCGTTCGACGCGCACGGCCTTCGAGGGCTGGGAGGAGCGCGTCGGGGTGTGCCGCGACTTCGCACACCTCTCCATCGCGCTCTGCCGTTGCATGAACATTCCGGCGCGCTACGCGACCGGCTACCTCGGCGACATCGGCGTCCCTGCGGTGCCCGCGCCGATGGATTTCAGCGCCTGGTTCGAGGTGTTCCTCGGCGGCAGGTGGTTCACGTTCGACGCTCGTCACAACACGCCGCGCGTCGGGCGTATCTTGATGGCGCGCGGCCGTGACGCCGCGGACTGCGCCATCACGACGACGTTCGGACAATCGAAGCTGGTCGGGTTCAAGGTCGTCACCGACGAAGTGCACGACATTTCGAGCGCGGCCTGAGCGACATCGGAGATATTTGGCTCTCGTCACCCTCAAACATCTGACGAGCTATCTCTACGCGCAGCCCGTCGCGCTCGGGCCGCATCGCATCATGGTGCGGCCGCTGGAGAGCTTCGACCAGCACCTCCTCGCGGCGTCGCTCGACATTTCGCCGGAGCCCTCGGCGCTGCGCTGGCTCCAGGACGTCTTCGGCAACGCCGTCGCGATCGCCGAGTTCAATCAGCGCGCGCGAGAGTTGCGCATCGAGAGCACCGTCGTCGTGTTGCACACGCCGCGGAGCGCCGAAGAGGTTCACGTCGAGAG
>DATBBD010000159.1:0-3032 GCA_036271175.1 Polyangiaceae bacterium
ACGAACGAAGGCGGCGAAGGCCACGCCGAGCAGGTGTTCTTGCGCGGCTTCGACGCGCGCGAAGGCCAGGACATCGAATTTAGCGTCGACGGCGTGCCGGCCAACGACGCCGGGAACATCCACGGCAACGGCTACGCGGACACCCACTTCGTCATCCCGGAGTTGATCCAGTCGCTCCGCGTCACCGAAGGTCCATTCTCGCCGTATCAAGGCAACTTCGCCGTCGCCGGCAGCGCGGACTACCACCTCGGTCTCGACACCCGCGGCACGACGGCGAAGCTCACGTACGGCAGCTTCAACACCCAGCGCTTGCTCTTGCTCTGGGGACCGCCCGGAGGGTCGACCGGCACGTTCGGCGGCGCCGAAGCGTACAAAACCGACGGGTTCGGCTCGAATCGCGCCGCGACGCGCGGCTCGGCGATGGGCCAGTACGAGCTCGACGCCGGGAGCGGCGCGAAGCTCCGCGTCGGCGGACAGGTGTACACGACGCACTTTCAATCCGCGGGCGTCGTGCGCGAAGACGACTACGAAGCGGGCCGCGTGTCGTTCTACGGCACCGAAGATCCGCTCCAGGGCGGCGACTCGTCGCGGGCGTCCGTCTACGCCGACTATTCGAAAGAGAGCGACACATACGCGCTCGATCAGAGCCTGTTCGTGATCCGTCGCGACATGCGGCTCCGCGAAGACTTCACCGGATTCTTGCTCGATACCCAGGACGCCCTCGACACGCCGCACGAACAGCGCGGCGACTTGATCGACCTGAACTACGGCGCCTGGACGGTCGGCGGACGCGGTCTCGCGCGCTACTCGACCATCTGGAATGGCTTGAAGCAATCGCTCGACGTCGGGTACTTCGCGCGCGTCGACGTCGTGAATTCGTCGCAGTACCGGAACACCGTTCCCGGCGATATCCCGTACAAGGTCGAGACGGATCTCGACTCGACGTTGACCGACGTCGGGCTCTACGCGGACGCGTCGATTCACCCGGTGAAGCTCGTCACGGTCCGCGGCGGGGTGCGGTTCGATACGTTCGGGTTCGACGTCTTGAACAACTGCGCCGCGCAGGGCGACTTCGACAACCCGTCGCGCCAGGACCCGCCGATCAATCAATCGTGTCACGACCAGACCTTGAACGGCGCGCACCGCGAGCCGATACAGCGCTCCTCGACGGGCGCGACGAAGGCGATGCCGCGCGCGACGGCGATCTTCGGACCCGTCGGGCACTTCAATTTCACGCTCAGCTACGGCGAAGGCGTTCGATCGATCGATCCGACGTACATCGGGCAAGATCTCGACACGCCGTTCGCCAGCGTGCGCGCGTACGAAGGCGGCGTCACCTACGCGCACGATTTCGGGTGGGTCGACGTTTCGGCGCGCTCCATCTTCTTCGACACGCACGTCGATCACGATCTCGTGTTCGACCAGACCGAAGGGCGCAACGTGCTCTCGAACGGGACGACGCGCGTCGGGTGGACCGGCGCCGCGCGGCTCCTCGGCACGTTCTTCGACGAGTCGGCGAACCTGACGTTGGTACGGCCGACCTTCGACGACACGCACTTGCAAGTGCCGTACGTTCCGACGTCCGTGTTTCGCGAAGACGCGGCGTTCTTCGCGAACATGCCGTGGCGATGGGGCGGGCGCGCGCCGCGCGGCACCCTCGGTATCGGATACACGTACACCGGGCCGCGCGCGCTCCCGTACAACCAGCTGAGCGACGTCGTGTCGGTCGTCGACGCGACGGCGAACCTCGCGTGGAAGGGATGGTCCGCGGCGCTCGCGGTCACGAACCTGTTCGATACCAAGTACCGGCTCGGCGAATACAATTACGCCTCGGATTTTCGCCCGACTTCGGAGCCGCCGACGTTGGTCCCCGCGCGCCAGTTCGCCGCGGGCGCGCCGCGCGGCGTCTTTCTCACCATCGGCAAGACGTTCGGAGGTGACTCGTGAACCGGTTTCACGCGCTCTCCGGTATCGCGCTGGTGCTCGCTTCGACGAGCTGCTCGAATCTCGATACCGGCGGCGAGCTAGTCCATTTCGACGCCTACGCCGCGGGGCAACCGGGCGCCGCGTCGTTCGACAATGGACGCGGCTTTCACGTCGAGCTCACCCGAGCGACGATGCACGTCGGCGCCGTCTACTTGCGGCTCGGCGGCATCAACCCGGGGTCGGCGAACTCGAGCTGCTACGGCGAAACGACGTACGGCCTCGAAGTTCCCGGACCGGTCGACGTCGATACGCTATCGCCCAGCTTGCAGGAGTTTTCCGTCGGAGGCGAGGGGACGACGGACCTCGACGAGAGCGCCGAGATCTGGCTCACCGGCGGCGACGTCAACGCCCAAGACGACGGCACCGTGATCGTCGACGTCGCCGGGACGGCGACGCGCGCCGGCGCGGCGTACCCGTTCGAATCGACTATGACGATCAGCGACAACCACGCCGTCCCGCCGACGGACCCCGCCACGCCGGGTGCCAACCCCATCTGCAAACAGCGGATCATCGCGCCCATCGCGACGGCGATACAGCCGGAGCCCGGCGGGAAGCTCGTGCTCCGCATCGACAGTCGCGCGTGGTTTCAGAATCTCGACTTCTCGACGCTGTCGCCGAACGACCTCGACCCGTCCGTCCTCGTCATTCCCGACGACTCGAAGCCCGGCGCGGGACTCACGTTCTTCGACGGCGTCACCGGCAACTCGGCGAGCACTTACCAATTTTCGTGGACCCTGCCCTGAAAGGAATCATTCGATGCGCGCGTTCGGTTTCGGTCTCGTGTTGGTTTCGTTCACCGCGGCATGTTCGAGCTCGTCGAGCTCCGGCAACGGGTCGGCGTGCACGACGCCGGCGCCCCCTTCAGCGGCTGCCATCGCGACGAGCGATTCCGGTGCGGCAGACGGCGGCGTCGCGCTCGCGGCGAACGGTGACGTGGGCGACCCGGGCGGCGGCGGCCTTTATTTGACGGCGTCCGGCGAGGCACTCGCCGTCACCGGCTACGACTTCCCGCCGGCGAACGCGGACGCGACGTTTCTCGTCGATGG
>DATBBD010000160.1:0-6616 GCA_036271175.1 Polyangiaceae bacterium
CGTCCGAACGCTCGCGCGATAGCAGGGGGATCTTCGCCGCGTCGAGCAGGCGCACGACCCCGGCGAGTTCCAATTCGTACGCGACGCTCAGGGCAACCACCTGAAAATCGACCAACGGGCGGAGGCTCTCGTAGGTCACCGGCATCTCGACGTCGCACGGCCTCGGCTCGTCGGCGCCGTCCGGCAAGAACGCCCGCTCGCACGCCACGCCCGGCATCGCCTGGAGAGCGCGGTAAATGCGCTGGTATCCGAGCGAGCTCATCCCGACGCGGTAGGGGGACGGGTAGGCGAGCGCGACCCGAAATGGCGCGTCTTTTTCGATTCGTCCGGTTTCGTCGGCGAGCCGTTGTCGAATCAGGGCGCGCGTCCCGGAGGCGATCATGAGGAGGGCCGAGTATAACCGGCGCGGCTTTTCGCGCACGTAACCGGTGCGAACTCAGAGAAATGAACGACTCCAAGCGAACGCGCCACACACCGAAGGCTCGAGGCAAAGGTAAGAAAAAATCCGAGCCGCGACCCGATCGACGGAAGAACGACGCGCGCGCGGGCGCGCAGCCCGAACCCGAAGAGCCGGAGAAAAGGCCCGATCGACGGCCACTGAGCCACGTCGGCGGGCGAATCGACGGACGCTCGGGCGATCCCGCGATGGTGCGGGCCCTCGAATCCACGCTGGCCGTGCCGAGCGAGGACCCGGAAGCACGCGCGCACGTTCACGGATTCCACAGTTACGCCGCGAGGTTGCACCCCGAAACCGCACGACGCCTGATCGGACTATTTTCGACCCCGGACGGCGTCGTTTTGGATCCTTTCATGGGGAGTGGCACCGTGCTCGTCGAAGCGCGGCTATTGGGACGGTGCGCTTACGGCGCGGACTTGAATCCGCTCGCCGTCGAGCTCGCCCACCTGAAAACCCGCGGCACGACGGCCGCCGAGCGCAACGCCATCGAAGATGCGGCAAACCGCGTGGCCGATTCCGCCGACGAGCGCCGGCTCGAAAAGGCGGGACCGACGAAGCGCTATGGAACGGTCGACCGCGAGCTCTTCGAGGTGCACGTGCTCCTCGAGCTCGACGGGCTGAACGACGGTATCGAAAAACGAGAATCGGAGCTGGAGCGACGTGTCCTCGGGCTCGTACTCTCGTCGATTCTCGTCAAGGTGAGCCGGCAAGGCGGCGACACCGCCGAGGGAAAGCGCCCGCGCCGGCTCGCGACGGGGTTCACGATCCGGCTCTTTCGCAACAAGACCACCGAGCTGGTCGCACGCCTCGCCGAGTTCGCGGCGAAGCTTCCGAAGGACGCGCCGCCGTGCCGCATCGCCGTCGACGACGCGCGGCGCCTCGACTCGGTTCCGGCGAACGCCGTGGATCTCGTCGTGTCGTCGCCGCCGTATCCCGGCGTATACGACTATGCCGTCCATCACGAGGCGCGCATGCGCTGGCTCGGCCTCGAGGCGCGTCGTTTCGAATCGGGCGAAATCGGCGCGCGCCGTCACCTGGAAAGGCTCACCCCCGGCGAGGCGATCGATCAATGGAGCCAGGACTTCGTCGCGAGCCTCCGCTCGATGAAGCGAACCCTGGTGCGTCGCGGCCGCGTCGTGCTCATCCTCGCCGACTCGGTGGTGCGCGGACAGCCGCTCTTCGCCGACGATATGATGGAGTCGCTCGCGCACGATGCCGGGCTTTCCCTCGTCGCGGTCGCCTCGCAGCGCCGCCCGCATTTTCACGCGCCGAGTCGCGACGCGTTCACGCGCCGGCCGCGTCGAGAGCACGCTTTTTTGCTCGAAAGAGCCTGAGTCGTCAGGGTGTCGCGAGTGCCGCGGCGTCCGTATCGAGTCCCCGCGCTGCGGCGTGCGCGTCGGCGAGACAGGCGCCGTCGAACAAGACGTCGCTTCCCGTCGACGCGACGTCGCTCGTGAAGCGCCGCACGTCGGCAGCGCCCTCGTTCGCCCAGTACATGACGCAATCGGGGTCGTCGCAATGGCTCGGGTGACGCGGATCCTCGTGATTCGACACGAGCGGCAGACCGACGTTGACGAGCCCGAACGAGTGTCCGAGCTCGTGGATCAAGGTCGCTTGCTCGGTGAATCGAACGACGTCGGGCGACAGCGGGTTGTTCACGCCGTCGATGGTCGGTTTGAACATCGCGATGATGCCGCTTCCGGCGAGCGCGGCGCCGAGGACCGTTTCGTCGACGTCGGCGTCGAGCTCGTAGCGGCCGTCGAGAAACACGACGAAGAGCGACACCGTATCCCCGGAGCTGTAGACGGTTCGATATTTCGCGGCGAGGGCCTCGATATCGGCGGTGCGGTATGGGCCGGGCGTCGCGTCGATGGCGTGCATCTCCGCGAGCGTGGAAGGGATCACGAGCTCGCGCTCGGAACCGCCGTAGAGTGCGCTCACGTTGTCCTGGGTGATCGCCCAGAGATCGGGAAACGAGCCCACGGCGCCGGTGAAGGGCGCGGCGTTCGCGGCGTAGTCCACCTCGATCACCACGCGCTTGACGCTTGCCGAAAACATGGCGAGCGGCGAGGGCTGCGTGTGCCCTCCGCGCTCCGCCGTGCCACACGCCGCGAGCGCGGGCAGAACGACGAGGGCGAGCGCGAGCGACGCGACACGTTTCGGGCGCATTCGGCGAAAAGCATAGCCCCGGACTCCCTTCGTTGCAGCGCGGAGCGCACAGCTCTAAGCCTGATCCGGAAGGGAACAGCATGCCGGCGCCGACGTCTCCGCACACCAATCGCCTCGCGCACGAGACGAGCCCGTATCTCCTCTCGCACGCGCACAATCCCGTCGATTGGCATCCCTGGGGACCCGAAGCGGTGAACACCGCGAAGCGGGAAAATAAGCCCATCCTCCTCAGTATCGGCTACGCCGCGTGTCACTGGTGCCACGTCATGGAGCGCGAGTCGTTCGAGAACGAAGCGACGGCGCGGCTGATGAACGACCACTTCGTTTGCATCAAAGTCGACCGCGAGGAGCGGCCGGATCTCGACGACATCTACATGGCCGCGACGGTCGCGATGACCGGCCACGGCGGCTGGCCGATGACCGTGTTTTTGACGCCCGATCAGGAACCGTTCTTCGCGGGAACCTACTTTCCGCCGGAAGACAGCCACGGGCGCCCGGGGTTTCCGACGTTATTGTCGCGAATCGCCGAGCTCTGGGCGACGGGGAAGGACCGCCTCGTCGAACAAGCGAAGGATCTCACCGAGCACGTGCGGAGCCGCTCCGAGCTCTTGCCGGCGCGCGCCGTCGGCTCCGAAGCACTCGACGGCGCGCTTGCTCAGCTCGAAAAGGAGTTCGACCCCGATTACGGAGGCTTCGGCGGAGCGCCCAAGTTCCCGCCGCCGGCGTCGCTATCGCTCCTCCTTCGAATCCACCGAAAGAAGAAGGACCCGAAATCCGTCGCCATGGTCGAGCGCACGCTCGACGCGATGAAGAACGGCGGCATTTACGACCACGTCGGCGGAGGGTTCTCGCGGTACTCCACCGACGAACGCTGGCTCGTCCCTCATTTCGAGAAGATGCTGTACGACAACGCGCAGCTCGCGCGCGTCTATCTCGAGGCGTACCAAGTCACCGGCGTCGAAGAATATCGCCGGGTCGCGACCGAGACGCTCGACTACGTCGCGCGCGAGATGCAGAGCCCAGAGGGCGGCTATTACTCGGCGACCGACGCCGACAGTGAAGGCGTCGAAGGAAAATTCTTCGTCTTTTCCCCCGACGAGATTCGCGAAATTCTCGAGCCCCCGGCCGCGGAGTGGTTCTCGGAATATTTCGACATCACGCCGGACGGAAACTGGGAAGGCCACAGCATTCCGAATACGCCGCGCTCGCTCCCGGCGGTCGCGTCGGAGCTCGGCGTGTCGCCCGACGAGCTTCGTCATTCGCTCGCCGAATCGCGACAGAAAGTGTATGCGGCGCGGCTCCGCCGCGTGCCGCCGCTCACCGACGACAAGGTGCTCGCCGCGTGGAACGGCCTGATGATCGGCGCCTTCGCCGACGGGGCTCGCGTGCTGGGCGAGAAGCGATATCTCGACTCGGCCGAACGCGCCGCGCGGTTCGTGCTGCGCGAGCTCGCGCGCCCCGACGGCGGCCTCTACCGAACCGCGCGAGCCGGCAAAGCACACCTCGACGCGTACCTCGAAGACTATGCCTTCGTGGCCGACGCCCTCGTCGATTTGTACGAAGCCGGCGCGCCGGAGTCTCACCTGCGCGAAGCGCTGCGCCTCGCGGAGCGCATGCTCACCGATTTCGGCGACGAGGGCGGCGCCCTCTTCCACACGGCGCGAAAGCACGAGGCGCTCATTGCGCGATCTCGCGAAGGCCACGACGGCGCGACACCGAACGCCAATGCCGTCGCCGCCCGCGTGCTCGCGCGGCTCGCATTTCACTTCGATCGACACGACCTCCACGCCCGCGCGCTCGACGCGATCCGCGCGTACGGTCGCCCCATCGAACGCGCGCCGAGGGCGTTCGCGACGACGCTCGGCGTGGTCGATCTCCTGCTCGAAGCCCCGATCGAGCTCGCGTTCGTCGGAGCGCCGGGCTCGCCGGAGCTCGCGGCCCTCGTCGCCGAAGTCGCGCGCCACTATTTGCCGAATCGCATCGTCGCGCACGCCGAAACCGGCCCCGACCACGTCGCGCGCTCTGCACTGCCGCTCCTCGCCGAGAAGCGTCTGGTCGACGGCGTCCCCGCGCTGTACGTCTGCCGCAACTTCACCTGTCGCGCGCCGGTGTCGAAGCCCGCCGAGGTCGCGGTCGCGCTCGACGAAGCCGATCGCGAGCTCGACGCGGCCCGTGCGCTCGCCGTCGGAGCCGAGCGACTCACCGGCGCCGCGACGCCGGAGGGCACGGCCTCGTACGCGGCGCGCTTTGCCGAGGCCCCCGGCAAGGCCGCTTACGGCGAGCTCGCCAAGACCGGTCTCGTCGCGAGCGCGCTCGGGTTCGGCACGTATCGCGTCGACGATCGCGTCGACGAGCATCGCGAAGCGCTCACGCGCGCGCTGTCGAGCGGCGTCAACGTCATCGACACCTCGACGAACTACTCCGACGGTCACAGCGAACGATTGATCGGCGAGGTGCTCGAAGGGCTCTCTCGCGCGTCGCCCGCGGTGCGCAGCGAGGTCATCGTCGTGTCGAAAATCGGCTACGTGCAAGGCGCGAACCTGCGCATCGCCGAGGAGCGCGAGACGAACGGCCGACCCTTCCCCGAAATGGTGAAGTACGCCGAGGGGCTGTCGCACTGCATCCATCCCGAATGGCTGGAAGACCAACTCGGCCGATCGCTCGACCGTTTGCGTCTCGACGCGCTCGACGTCTGTCTCCTGCACAACCCCGAATATTTCCTCGGCGACGCCGAACGGCGCGGCGTGTCGCTCGAAGCCGCCCAGGACGAATTTTATCGACGCATCGGCGAGGCGTTTCGGCATTTCGAGGCCGAGGTATTGCGTGGCCGCATTCGCTACTACGGCGTCTCGAGCAACACCGCCGCGGAAGACCCCGCCGACCCGGAAGCGACGAGCCTCACGCGCTTTCTCGAACAAGCCCGGGCCGCAGGCGGCGACGACCATCATTTCCGCGTGCTCCAGCTGCCGATGAACCTCATCGAGACCGGCGCGGCGTTCGTGCACAATAGCGGCGTCGAGAACGTCGAGACGGTGCTCGAACACGCCCGCCGCCGGAACGTCGCGGTGCTCGTCAATCGGCCGCTCAACGCGATCGTCGACGACCGACTCGCGCGGCTCGCCGACCCGCCGACGTTGCCGGACGCGCCGCGCTTGTCGGAGGCGCTCGAGCGCGTCCGCGAGCTGGAGCGCGAGTTCGCGACGACGTTCGCGCCGTCGATCCGCATGGCGCCCGAGAGTCGAGTGCAGAGCAAGGATCTGCTCCAGTGGGCGACGCGGCTCGGCGATGTCGCGTCGAATCTGAAGAGCCTCGAAGAGTGGCAAGAGCTCGAAGCGCGAGCCATCGGACCTCGGGTCCTCGAGACGATCGGCGCGCTCGATCGCGCGTTCCCGGGTGCCGCCGGCGAACGCTGGGCGGCATTTCGCGAACGCTATCTGGCGGAGATCGAGGGCCTTCTCGCGTCGATCACCAGCCGCGCTGCGGATCGCTCGCGCGCCCGCGCCATTCAACTCTCGCGCGCCGTCGATCCGTTGCTCCCCGAGGAGAGCCGCTCGCTTCCGCTCTCGCGAAAGGCCTTGCTCGTCCTCTGCAGCACGCCCGGCGTGACCAGCGTGTTGGTCGGCATGCGCGATCCGGACTACGTCGACGACGCGATCGCGATGATGGGGCTACCGAGGATCCCCGACGTCCGGCCGGTGCTCGAAGCGTCGTCCGGCGTCGAGCTCAGGTGAGACCTGCGGACTCGTCGAAGCCGAGCATCAGATTCAGATTCTGAACGGCCGCGCCGGAGGCGCCTTTGCCGAGGTTGTCGAGGCGCGCGCTCAAGAGGATCTGCTCGTCGTTGCCGCTCACCAGGAGCTCGAGCGAGTTCGTGCCGTTGCACGCGGTCGGCGAGAGCAAGCCGCCTTCGACCGCGTCACCGCCGCCCACGGGGAGCACCCGGACGAATCGCTCGCCCGCGTAACGCGCGGCGAGAACCTCGTGAACGTC
>DATBBD010000161.1:0-2847 GCA_036271175.1 Polyangiaceae bacterium
TGGACCACCGATCTCGAGCTTCGCTACACCCTCATCCGAGGCGGCGCGCTCGGCAATCTGCCGCTGGGACAGGACCAGCTCGTCGGGGTCATGCTCGTCGACACGTGCGCGGACGGGAAGAACGACGTCATTTACCGGGCGCACGAGCGCGCACTCGCCGGCGAGACGGTCACGTACGAAACGACGGGCCCGAGCACGTTGACCTTCACCTGCCGCGTCGAGCAACTCTGCGACGCACAGGGACGCCCGATCGGCGTCTTCGGCACGGCCATCGACATCAGCGAACGGCGGCGAGCCGAGGAACAGCTCCTCGAGAGTCACACGCGTTTTCAGCAACTCGCGGACAACATCCGCGAAGTCTTCTGGATGACGGATCTCGAGAAGAACGCGGTGCTGTACGTCAGCCCCGGCTACGAGACGATCTGGGGCCGGACGCCGCAGAGCTTGGTCGAGAGCCCGAGGGATTGGCTAGAAGCCATTCACCCGCAAGACCGCGCCCGCGTCGTCGAGGCCATGAGCACCAAGCAAACTCAGGGCACCTACGACGAAATCTACCGGATCGTGCAGCCCGACGGAACGCAACGGTGGATTCGCGATCGCGCGTTCGTCATCAAGAACGAGGCGGGAAAACCGACGCGGCTCGCCGGTCTCGCCGCGGACATCACCGAGACCCGTCGCACCGAGGAGCACCTTCGCCAGAGCCAGAAGCTCGAGGCGATCGGCAATCTCGCGGCGGGGATCGCCCACGACTTCAACAATTTGCTCTCCGTCATCCTGACGGCATCGACGTACGCTGCGGCCGAGCTCGGCTCGACCCACCCGCTCTTCGTCGACATCGAGGAAATTCGCGAAGCGGGCGAGCGCGCCGCGCTGCTCACTCGGCAACTCCTCGCGTTCGGGCGCCAGCAGGTCGTCCAGAAACAACGCGTCGATCTGAACGAAATCCTTTCGGGTCTCGAAGGGCTCCTCGGTCACGCCCTCAGAAAGGACATCGCCGTCGGCATTTCGCCGTCGGCGAGACTTTCGCCGATCATCGCCGACCGCGGACAAATCGAGCAGATCGTCGTGAACCTGGCGATGAACGCCGGCGACGCGATGCCCACGCCGGGAAAGCTCTCCATCACCACCGCCGACGTGGAGCTCGACGAAGCGACGGCGCGCGACGCCGGCCTCGGACCGGGCAAGTACGTGATGCTCTCGGTCGCCGACACCGGCGTCGGAATGGACCGAGAGACGCTCAGCCGGATCTTCGAGCCGTTTTTCACCACGAAGAGTCGAGACAAGGGCACCGGGCTCGGGCTCGCGACGGTGTTCGGCATCGTGAAGCAAAACGCCGGCGGCATTTTCGTGACCAGCGAACCCGGGGAAGGCTCGACGTTCTCCGTCTATTTTCCGTCTTCCCGAGGCACGGTGCGGCGAAAGCCCAAACGGCAAAATAGGGAAAACTCGACGAAGGGCAACGAAACGATCCTCCTCGTCGAGGACGAAGAGGGAGTAAGAGCCGCCGCGAAGACCATCCTCATGCGTCACGGCTACCGCGTGCTCGAGGCGAACGGGCCCACGCAGGGGCTCGACATCGGCCAAGGCCACGAGGGAAAGATCGATCTGCTGCTCACCGACGTGATCATGCCGGGCATGAACGGGATCCAGCTCGCGCACCGGCTCGCCGAAATACGCCCCGGAATGAAGGTCCTTTGCATGTCGGGTTACGCGGACGAAACGGCGCTTCAGCGCGGGCTCTCGGACGCGAACATCGCTTTTTTGCAGAAGCCGCTCACCCCCGACAGTTTGTCGCGCAAGGTCCGTGAAGTGCTGAACGCCGGCTGACCCGAGCGTCCGAAACCCGCTCGATTTCGGCCACCGCGTTCGGCGCGACGATCGCCCATTGTTCGGTTCGCGGGAACAGTGTTTTGCCCTCGCGTGGACTCGTCAGCGGCGCCGTCGCGCCGTAGGTTCTTCGGCGAGGCAAGGAGCACTCACATGACGATTAGCAAATGGAACATCGACTCGACGCACTCCGGGGTTCACTTCGTCGCGCGCCACATGGTCATCACCAAGGTCCGCGGTTCGTTCAAGGCGTTCGAAGGGACGCTCGAGCTCGACGAAGCCGATCTGACGCGCTCGAAGATCCACGTCAAGATCGACGCGGGCAGCATCGACACCGCCGAAGCGCGGCGCGACGCTCACCTGAAGTCCCCGGACTTTCTCGACGTCGAAAAATTCCCGGCGCTCGTCTTCGAAAGCAAGTCGATCAAGAAGAGCGGCGACGACTATCTCGTCACGGGTGACCTGAGTTTTCATGGCGTGACGAAAGAAGTGACGCTCAAGGCCGAAGTCGGTGGCCAGGGCAAAGACCCGTGGGGCAATCAACGCACGGCGTTTTCGGCGACCACGTCGATCAATCGCGAGGACTTCGGGCTCAAGTGGAACCAGGTGCTCGAAGCGGGCGGCGTCCTCGTCGGCACGAAGATCGACATCGAGCTCGACGTGCAAGCCGTCCTCGACACGAAGGCGACCGTAGCGGCGTGAAAAACGCACCGGCTCTCGTACGTCAGGGGCCATTCTGATTGTTGGGGGGCTCCCTGTCGTCGGTCGGCGGCGGCGGTGCGTCGTTCGGCGTCGCGAGCGTCATCCGCTTCACGCGACGCTTCCACAAGCCGCCCGCCGAGAAGCTCTCCCAGGCCCATTTCAGCCAGCGGAGCACCGAGACGGCGAGCCACAGCGCCCACGCGAGCATCGCGGCCCGGTACGCGATCATCGGAACCGAAACGACGAACGGGCTTTCGGGAACGGGCGCCGTCCGATCGCTGAACCACTGAAGCAGATCCGCGGACGACCCGTTTCCGC
>DATBBD010000162.1:0-6199 GCA_036271175.1 Polyangiaceae bacterium
CCGGTTACGTCCGCTGGACGCAATGGGTTTTCCTCAAGCTGTTCGAACGCGGGCTCGCGTTTCAGGCGAAAATCCCGGTCAATTGGTGCCCCGCGCTCGGCACCGTGCTCGCCAATGAAGAGGTGATCGACGGTCGGAGCGAACGCGGCAATCACCCCGTCGTCCGACAACCGCTCCGGCAGTGGCAGCTCCGCATCACCGAATATGCCGATCGCCTCGCGGCCGATCTGGAAGCCCTCGACTGGCCGGAGAGCAAGCAAAAGCAACTCGAATGGATCGGTCGCAGCGAGGGCGCCGAGGTCGACTTTCCGCTCGTCGGGAGACCTGAATCGCTCACGGTTTACACGACGCGCCCCGACACGCTCTACGGCGCGACGTACATGGTCATCGCGCCCGACCATCGGCTCACGCCGCTCATCACGACGCCGGTGCACCACGCCGAAGTCGAGGCGTACGCGCTCGCCGCGAGCCGGAAGAGCGACATGGATCGCACCGCGCTGAATCGGCAGAAGACAGGCGTCTTTACCGGTGCGTTCGCGAAAAATCCGCTCTCCGGTGCCTCGATTCCCATCTACACGGCGGACTACGTGCTCGGCGCCTACGGCACCGGCGCGATCATGGCCGTGC
Organism: Polyangiaceae bacterium; assembly: GCA_036271175.1. Lineage (GTDB taxonomy): Bacteria > Myxococcota_A > Polyangia > Polyangiales > Polyangiaceae > DASZVB01. The sequence continues at coordinate 628 of DATBBD010000162.1, forward strand.
CCGCGCACGACGAACGCGACTTCGAATTCGCGCAGACGTTTTCCATTCCGATGATCGAAGTCGTGAGTGCCGACGGAACGTTGCACGACGTCGTCGAAAAGCCGTTCACCGGCGACGGCGTCGCCGTGAGGTCCGGGCCATTCGACGGCATGCCCAGCGCGACGATGAGGTCGAATGTCATCGCGCACCTCGTCGAGCAGGGCATCGGCAAAAAGAAAGTGAATTACAAACTGCGCGACTGGGTCTTCAGTCGTCAGCGGTACTGGGGCGAGCCGATCCCCGTCTATTTCCCCGTTGAAACCGCAGGCGATCCGCGACGAGGCGCACCTCACACCATCGACTATTCGCGTCCCATTGCGATGAACGACAGTGAGCTCCCGCTGCTCCTGCCCGAGCTCGACGACTATCTTCCGGGCGATCCACAGGGCCCGCTCGTGCGCGCGCTCGATTGGCGTTTCTTCGAGCGCGACGGCAAGTGGTTCGCGCGGGAGACGAACACGATGCCGCAATGGGCCGGTTCGTGTTGGTACTACCTCCGCTTCCTCGACCCCGGAAACACCGAGCGCATCTTCGATCAAAAAGCGTACGACGACTGGATGCCCGTCGATCTCTACGTCGGCGGCGCCGAGCACACCGTGCTTCACCTCTTGTACGCGCGCTTCTGGCACAAAGTGCTCTACGACGCGGGAGTCGTGAAGCATCCGGAGCCCTTTCAGAAGCTCGTGCATCAAGGAATGATGCTCGGTCAGTCTTTTAGGTTTTATGCCGTGCTCGGTGATGACGGCGCGGTCACTCGGGCCCTCGACGGCGACGACCCGGGCGTCGTTCACGACCGCGAAATGGGCCGCTATTTCATCGACGCGACGCAGGAGCAAGTCGAGCCGCGGTTTCTCGCCGCATCGGGCGTCGCGTTCGACGGCGGGACTCCGCGGCACCCCGAATACGGCGTGAAGCTCGTCGCGATCGCCGAAAAAATGAGCAAGTCGCGCGGCAACGTCGTCAATCCGGACCACATCGTCGAAGAGTTCGGCGCGGACAGCCTGCGCGTGTACGAGATGTTCATGGGCCCGCTCGATCAGGTGAAACCCTGGCAAACGAGCGGCATCCAAGGTGTCCGCCGCTTCCTCGATCGCCTCTACACGGTCTCGAAGAAACCGCTCACCGACGCTCTCGACGAGACGACGACGCGTCAGCTCCACCGCACGGTGAAGAAGGTCACCGAAGACGTCGACGCCATGCGGTTCAACACCGCGATCAGCACCATGATGATTTTCACGAATCATCTGGTCGGTCTCGACGCCGCGCCGAAGGAAGCCGTCGAAAAGCTCGCGCTTTGCCTGAGCCCCTTCGGTCCGCACCTCGCCGAAGAGATCTGGGCCGATCTCGGTCATTCGACGCCGATCTCGCTCGCGGACTGGCCTTCTTACGACGAGCGCTGGTGCGTCGACGACACCGTCGAAATCGCGGTTCAAGTGAACGGCAAGGTGCGCGGCACCGTCGCGCTGGCGCGCGACGCTTCCGCCGACGCGGCTCGCGACGCGGCGCTCCGCGACGAGAACGTGCAGAAGTTCGTCGCGGACAAATCGATCCGCAAAGTCGTGTACGTGCCGGGGCGAATCCTGAACCTGATCGTCGGTTGAGGCGATTGCCTCGGGTCGTCGCCCCCTGAACGGATCGACGCCATGAACGTCCGTCATCGTGTGGAAAGGCTGTTGTTTCCCGTGAAACTTGGCCTTTTTCGCGATCGTCCAATGCATGGCGGGCGGCTCGGGCGCGTCATCGTCGTGGCCATCGCGTCATCCCTCGCGCTGGGATGCGGCTACCACGCCGCCTACGGCAACGACGCGAATGCGAGGGCTTTTTCGCTCGTCGCCGCGCCGTTCACGACGCCCGAACTCGAAGTCGTCCAATCCGTCCTCGCCGGCGCTCGCACCGAATTGAGCCGAATCGGGGCGCTCGCCCCAGGGTCCTCGTATCCGGAGCTCGTCGTGGAGGTGCTTCGGGTCGACGAAGTCGCTTCGGGGATCCGCGCCGCGCCGACCGCGGGAGGCGTCTTGCCGCTGGCGGCGAGCTCCAGCGTGGGGGTCGTGATCCGGGGTTGGGTCGTCGAAGCGCCCGGGGCTCCACCGAGTCGAGATACCGGCGACGTGCGTTGCGTGGAGACCGTTGCACAAGGCGGCGACCCTTCGAGAAGCGCTTATGCAGCCGAAGAGGGCGCGCGCGCCGCCGGCCGTCGCGCGGGCGAAATAGTGACACGAAGGGCCCTAGGATTTGCTGAACCGTCGGTTGAGCCGATGTGACGTTTGTCCAGGGTGTGTTACCGTTCGCCTGTCATGATCACGGTCGGGTGTGCCGGCTTCGCCGTCCCCGCAACCCGCTATTTCAAGGAATACGGCTTCGTCGAGATCCAGGAAACGCATCGAGCGGCTCCGGGGCCGGGAACGATCCGTCGTTGGAGGCGGGAAGCACCGAAGGAATTCGAATTCGCCGTCCTCGGTCCGCGCGAAGTGACCCAAGAGGGCTTTCGGCTGGGTAAGGTCGTGGAGACCGCACTCGCCGCCCTGGGGGAAGTGGCGGTCGAACTGAAAGCGAAAATGGCCGTCTTCGTGGCAGCGCCCGATTTCGCGCCCAGCCGGCCCAACAAGACCGCGCTGCGCGAATTTCTCGGCCTGGCCAAGTCTCAGTTCGAAATCGTGGTGTTCGAGCCCGGTCTCGAGTGGAACCCGGACGAGGCCGACTCGCTCGCCAGCGAGACGAACACCTTCGCGGCGCGTGACCCCCTCCAGCACGGGCCCTCTACGCGGCCGACGGCGTACTACCGGCTACCAGGGCCCGCCGGGCACAAGTCACGCTACGAAGATCCGGCCATCGAGCGGCTCGCCGAGCTCGCGCATGGGGCTCGCCACGAAAGCGTGCATTACGTTTTCACCAACGTCGACATGTTCGCCGACGCGAAACGCTTCAAGAAAGCGTACGGGATCTAAGGATTTTTTGGGGGCACCCGGCGCGGCGCAAGCCGGCGCAGACTGCGACTCGGACGCCTGCGCGCTCAGGCGCCGTACGACCGGCGAAGCGCCCGGCCTTCCGCAAGGCGCGCGCATACCCAGAGCCGGTCGACGTGGCGAGACGTTCGCGGCGGAGGGTCGAACCACTCCGCCGCGTCTTCGTCCGCCTAAGTGCGACTCAGTTGACCGCGCCGCCGAAGCACTCGAGGCCGCAAGCCCCGGTGCCGGCGCCGGCGTCCGTGACGCCCACGGGTGGCGAGTCGATGCAGGAGATGAGCTCGTTCGTCGAGTCGGCCACGGTTCCGCCGCCATCAGCGGACTGGCATTGTGCCGCGCACGTCGCGAGATCCATGCTGCCGCCGTCCGTGCCCGCAAAGCCGGCGATGAGGCACTGCTGGATGCAGGGGAACTCGGTCGCGCAGGCGTCCGTGCAGGCCGAGTACTCGGCGCAGCACTTGCTCTTCACGCAGGTGTCGCAGGTGTTGTCGGTCGTCGCTGCCGCACAGGAGTCCGTGGTCCCGCCGGTGCCCGTGCCGCCCGTCGCCGTGGTCCCACCGGCGTCGGTTCCACCAGTGCTCGTCGTTCCGCCGGTGCCCGCGGTTCCGCCGGTGTCGACGATGACGCCGCCGTCATTGTCCGACCCTGCCGTCGTGCTGCACGCCAAAGCCACCGCGGATCCTGCGAGTCCCAAGAAGCCCAAAGTAAGTACGCTGCGCCAAGCCATCGTGTCCTCCGTTTCGTGTTCACCCAGGCGGTCCGCGTCGCTTCGACGCTCCGCGGCAATCCTGGAAGCTACCGCTTTGCCATAGCCGTCTTCACTGGTCAACCTTCAGCGGATCGCGAACGGCTTTGCGTCACAGACGTTTCCGTCTCGTTCGGTTTCGCCGACCGCAGCGCGATCCGCATCAAACGACGGACGACTCCCGTCGTCGATTCACTACGCCGCTGTTTTCGGTGTGCGACGACGGATGCTCAAGACCACAGCCGCGAGCGTCGCGAGCCACCAGGGCGCATCGCCCCACAGGCGATAGGGCGTCGTGCCGTCCAGCCACGCGATCTGACCACGCAGGCTGTCTTCTCGAAAGGTGCCGGTGTGAGCAACGACGCGACCCACCGGATCGATGAGCGCGCTGACGCCGCTGTTGGTCGAACGGACCAGGTAACGGCGCTGTTCGATCGCCCGGAATTTGGCGAGGGCGAGATGGATCCACGGCTCGGTCGAATCGCCGAACCAGGCGTCGTTCGTGATGTTAACGAGGAGCTGCCCCGGATCGGCGCGCATCATCTTGTCGATGAACGACGGGGTCACGTCCTCGTAGCAAATGTCGACGCTCACCTTGTGTCCGTCGAGCGGAAGCGCCGCGAGCGAAGTTCCCGGCGTGAATTTGCCGGTGTTCGGCGACCAGTCGTAGAGCACCGGGAAGGTGTCGCCGAGCGGTAAATACTCCCCGAACGCGAGCAAGAACGTCTTGTCGAAACGCCCGCGGACTTCGCCGTTCTTGTCGGTGATCAGCGCGGAGTTGAAGAGAGCGTAGCGGCGCGCGTCTTCGACCGGGCGATAGAGCACCGCGCCGAACACCAACGGCACTCCGATGATGCGGGTGAACCGGTTCGGGTAAACGGTGGACACCTCGTCTTCGGGAACGGAACCCATCACCGAGGTCTCCGACCACACCACGAGATCGAGCGGACCCTGCGCCTTCAGACGCTGGGTGAGCTCGTAGTGCCGCCGGAGCCCCTCACCGGGGTCGTTGCGTTTGCCCATGAGGCTCATGTTCGCCTGCACGGCGCCGACCTGGCCCTTCGGCGCGGCCGCGACCTGGGCGTCGACTTGCCGGATCCGAATCGCGCCGTAGAGCGCGGAGAAGGCGGGCACCGCGAGACAGATCGCGAGGTATCGGGGCCGAATCGGCCGCCGATCGAGTCGGGAGTAAACGAGCTCCGCAAAGGCGAAGTTTGCCGCGACCAGCGTCAACCCGACGGCGATTGGATTGCCGAGCTCGGCAATCTGCGTGAGTGCGGGCACCTGATGGACGGTCGCGCCGAAATACCAGGGGAAGAGCAGGGGATAAACCAGCTCGCTCGCGATGAAGGCGAGCACGAACGACAGCTCCTTGCCCCAACCGCGGGTCGCCGAACGCCCGTACAAATAGCCGAGGAGCGCGACGCGACCACCCTGGTAGCCACACAGGATGGCCATGAACAAGAGGCAGATCACGGTCGGAAAGCCGCTGAAGGTCTTCAGCATGCCGAGCAGCCAGTAGAAACCGGCCATCGTCATGGTGAAGCCGGCCATCCACCCGAGCCCCGCGGCGCGCTTCGGCGTCTGATCGCGCATCGCCACCATGAGCGGAACCAGCGCAACGAACGCGAGCGCCCACACGTCGATGCCCGGAAACGCGACGAAGTAGAGCAGCCCCGACAAGAAGGCGAGGCCGTAAGCAACGCGGCCCGAGAGCGGCTTTCGGCTCGAATCGGTCAGCGGGAGATCTCCGGAATGCCGCGATCGCGCAGCGTCACTCGGTGCGCTTGATGACGTGGAAGCCGAACGGCGTCTCCACGGGGCC
>DATBBD010000163.1:0-4465 GCA_036271175.1 Polyangiaceae bacterium
ATACCGACCCGGTGTCGTATCAGAAGGACGTCCTGCCGATTTTCGGTCTTTCATGCGCCTTGAGCGGCTGCCACAACTACTGGGACGCCTCGCGCGACCCGACGACGGGCGCCATCAACCCTGGCAGCACGCCCGTCTTCAAGGCTGGGCTCGCTCTTTCGGTCAGGTGTCAAACGGCGGGTATGGGTGCTGATCTCACGTGTACGTTCCCGCCGACTGCGCCCGATCCTGACCCGAACGCGAGCAATCCACAGGTTTCGCAAGCGCAACCGTTGACTCCCGCCATCCTGCAAGATCTCTACGGTGAGCTCATGGCGCCCTCCACGACCGCGCCTGCCGTCATGCGGGTCGTGCCCGGACACCCCGAGTCGAGCTTCCTGATCGACAAGCTCGCCGGCACCGAGAACAAGAAGAACTACACGTGCATGAATCAGGATTCGTCGCACGAGCCTCAGCCCGCACTGCCGTGCGGCGTCGGCATGCCGCAAGACGACACCGGCATCACATTCATGTGCGAGAGCACCCCGGACGACTTCTCAATCATCGCGCGCTGGGTCGCCCAGGGCGCGAAGGCGAACTGAACCGACCGAGCGTGAAATCCGGGACGTCAGCGCGACGTCCCGGATCGACGCGACCTGAAGATTCGTCGGCGCGCTTGACGCCGAAGCCGCCGAAGCCGATGGCTGGATCGTGATCGGACGTCTAGTCGGCAAGGTCGTCGCGGAAGAGCCGGACGGCGGCGTGGTGCTCGACGTCGCGGGCGTCGGGTACGAATTGCGGGCGCCGCTCGGCACCGTCGGCAGATTGGCGTCTCGCACGGACGGTCGCGTCGAGTTCTTCACGCATCTCAACGTCCGCGAGGACGCGCTCGACCTGTACGGCTTCTCGACGGAGCTCGAGCGCCGCGTGTTCCGTCTCTTGATCGACGTGCCGAACGTCGGCCCGAAGACGGCGCTCGGCGTGCTTTCGGCATTGCCACCCGCGGAGCTCGCGCGCGCCGTCGAGGCGAAAGACATTCCGCGGCTCACGCGGATCGACGGAGTCGGGAAGAAAACCGCGGAGCGCTTGGTGCTCGAGCTCAAGGAGAAGCTCCTCCGGCTCGGTGATCTGAAGGCGGCGCCGGGCACCGCGGTCCCGACGAGCGGCGACGAGAGCCGGCTCCTCGGCGCCCTCACGAACATGGGTTTTCGGCCCCCCGAAGCGGAACGCGCCGTCCGCGCCCTCGGCGACCGCGTCGGAAAAGAGAGCCTCGGGGACCTGCTCAAAGAAGCTCTGGCGGTTTTGGCGCAGTAGAGATCGTGAGATTTTTCGGGGCCCGCTTGCGGCGTCGCGCGGCCTTGGCGCGCTGCGGGCGACCCGCGCCGGGCTCGCCGGTAGTCTGGGGTTTCTCGTGATCCGCTCGCCGCGTTTCGCGACGTTGGCGCGCTGCGGGCGACCCGCGCCGGGCTCGCCGGTAGTCTCACTCGCGCTTCATTGGCTGATCGTGATCTTATCTTCCAAGACTGATGGGAGCCTGGCGTCGAACGGGGCCCTGCCCGTTCGAGATCCGCTCGCACGCGGCTTCAGGCTGGACCGAGAGCAGACCGGACCTGTTCCGCGTGCGTGAACCTGGCGGCGACCGAATCCCTGCCCGGTCGCCATTCAAAGCTGCCGGGTCGCCATTCAAAGCTGCCCGGTCGCAAGCGAACGGGGCTGGGGCGGTTGGGGCCCCGTTCGCTGCCAAGACTCGATCAGTCTTGGCAGGCCAGATCGCGATCAAACAAGGAGAGGCGAGTGAAATACCGGCGAGGCCGGCGGGGGTCGCTAGCAGCATGCGAAGGTCGCGCGTGCTTGCTAGCGGGTCTTGCTAACTAGACCCATGTCTCCTATAAAAGACCTGTCATGCATATAGGACTGGTGGGCGGCCTCGATCGGAACTCAGGGCGCTACGAAGAGCTGGCTCGCGAAGCCGGGCATTCGCTCGAATGTCACACCGGGCACCTCGCAGGCACCGGCCAGGGCGGCCTCGAATCGCTGATCGCGCGGTCCGATTTGGTCATCGTGATCACCGACGTGAACAGCCACGGCGCGGTGTGGCGCGCCCGCGAGCTGGCGCGCGTCCACGAACGGCAGCTGGTGTTGGTCCGACGCATCGGGACGTCGCGTTTCCGCGACCTCGCCCGGTCGCTCGGTGAAGCTCGGCCCAGCGTCGGCGTCGCTGGAGCGAGCGAAACGGTGCTCCCTGGCGGAGAAGCCGGTAGCATGCGCCGAAAGCCCCATGCCTCGAGCCAAGTCCGCGTCGCCGTCCTCGGAAAAGCAAACGAAAGAAGCGGCGGACACAAGGCCGCGCGTCGCCAGCATCTCGGGCGATGACGTCGGCGCCGCGGCCCTCGGTCGCAAGGTCGCCGACAGTCTTCGCAAGCTGCGACGCGATCGACGGCTCTCTCTCGATCAGCTCGCCGCGGTGAGCGGCGTCAGTCGCGCCGCGCTTTCGCAAATCGAAGGCGCGCGAACGAATCCGACGCTGACCGTGCTCTGGAAGGTCGCGGTCGGGCTCGGCGTGTCGTTTCAGTCGCTCCTCGGCGGAGAAGACACCGGCAGGGTCCGCGTCCTTCGCGCCGGAGACGCTCCACCGCTACGCTCGGCCGACGGTAGGATGGAAAGCCGTCTCCTCTCGCCCGCGGGCGCGAGCCAGCACGTCGACGTCTACGAGCTTCGGTTTTCTCCGAAGGGGCTCCTCGCGAGCGAGCCGCACGGCGCGGGCACCACGGAGACGCTCGTCATTCTCACCGGCGCGCTGCGCATGGCCGTCGCCGACGAGACCCACGATCTCGCCCCGGGCGATTCCATCTTCTTCCCGGGCGACGTCCCCCACGTCTACGAAAGCCGAAGCACCCACGAAACCCGGTGTATCAACGTCGTGGCGTACGCGACGCGGGTGTGAACGAATCAGTCGGGGTGTTTTCGAAGCGCGACGGAAGCCTTCTCCCCGGCGGGCGTCGCCTGCGCTTCCGTAAGGGAAAACCCGCGGTTTTGGCGCCCCGGATGACCCATGGACATTTCGGAGTGATACAGGGCAAAGTATCCGGGGCCAGACCCATTCGTATGGCAGAAGTAGGACCGTGCCGATCCCTCTCGGCGGAGGCTATTTGTGATCACGTGCAATAAGTGCGGCAAGGACAACCAGGATCACTACAAGTTCTGCCTCGGATGCGGCGCTGAACTTCCGCGCGCGAGCCACGTTCCCAAGCCGTTCACCGCGAACACGCCGCCGCAAGGGGTCCCGCAAGCTCGAGTCGCACCGGCCGCAGCGCCCGTCGCTCCGCCCGTCCAGCAGCCGTCGCGTGCGGCGATGCCCGCGGCTGCCCCCGCTCCTGCGCCGGTCGCGGCTCCCCCCGTCGCGCCGCCCGTCGTCGCTCCGGTCATGGCGGCGCCGCCTGCCGACGACGCACCCTGCCCGCAGTGCGGACATCCCAATCCGCCGAACAATCGGTTCTGCGCGTCGTGCGGGTACAGCCTCGCCGCGCTCGGCGGTGGTGTGCCCATTCAGCAATCCGCGCCACCGCCCGTCGCGGCGCCGGCCGCACAGAGCGGGGGGATCCGCGTCGTGCTCACGGCGCTCCGCGCAGACGGCAGCGAAGCCGGCACGTTCCCGGTGCCGGGCGCGCCGACGGTCACCGTCGGTCGCGACACGGGGTCGATCTTCGCCGGCGACAGCTATCTGTCGCCGCGTCACGCGACGTTCGTGCGTCAGGGTTCTCAATTCTCCGTCCGCGACGAAGGGTCGCTCAACGGCGTCTATTTGAAACTGAGGCCCAACGCCCCTTGGCCGCTCGGCTTCTCCGACGTGTTCCGGATCGGGCAGGAAATCGTCCGGTTCGAGCAGCTCATCGGGCAGAACCCGAGCCCCGACGGCGTCGAGCGACTCGGAAGCCCGTCGCGCGGTTTCATCGGCCGGCTCGCGCTCGTCGTCGGACGAGACACGACCGGCAACGCCTTTCCAATCCCGGAAAACGGCGTGCATCTCGGTCGCGAACGCGGCGACATCTTGTTCTCCGAAGACGGCTATGTCTCGGGGCTCCATTGCCGCGTCGCACGCGAGCAAGACGGCAACGTCTATCTGACCGACGTCGGCAGCTCGAACGGGACGTTCGTGCGCCTGCGCGACGAGCACACGCTCACGCCGGGCGACGTGCTCCTGATGGGGCAGCAGCTCTTCCGCATCGACATGTGAGCGCCGGGGCGTCGGTCCGCCATGTCGCACGGTCACCCCGGTCCCCGTCCGATTCGAGTCGTCGCGGCGGTGATCGCTCGCGAAGGGCGATACCTCATCACGCAGCGGCGTCCGACCGCCGTCTTGCCGTTGCTCTGGGAGTTCCCCGGTGGCCGCGTCGAAGCGGACGAAAAAGACGGCGACGCGCTGCGACGCGAAGTGATGCACCGGCTCGGCGTCGAGGTCACCGTCGGGAGCCTCATCAGCTTCGTG
>DATBBD010000164.1:0-1548 GCA_036271175.1 Polyangiaceae bacterium
CTGGCCCGCGAGGGAGATGACCCAACCGACACCCCCCCTCGCTTTCTTGGTGTCGAAACGATCGCTTCACCGGCCGGTGGGTCGCGGTCTCCGAAACCCCCGCGAATCGGTTATCGTCGACCCTCGAGGACTTCGTAACGCATGGAAATCCGAACCGAGATCGAGATCGACGCGAGCCCCGCCGCTGTGTGGAAAGTGCTCACCGACTTCGCCTTGTATCCCGAGTGGAATCCTTTCATTCCTACCGTCGCTGGATCGCTCGAAGTGGGTGCCACCCTCGACGTCCTCCTCACGCCGCCGAACGGCAGCGACCTCCGCGTCCGCACCAAGCTCCTCGTCGTCGATGCCGATCGCGAGCTCCGTTGGCGCGGCCAGCTTCTCTTCCCGCAACTCTTCGCCGGCGAGCACTTCTTCCGCCTCATCGAGCTCGCCCCCGAAAAAACCCGCTTCATCCACGGCGAAGACTTCACCGGCATCCTCGTCCGTCTCCTCGGCGGCACCATCACCAAAGCCGCCCGCGGCTACGTCTTCATGAACCAAGCCCTCAAGCGCCGCGTCGAAGAAGGCTGAGCGCATCGTCATTTATTTTGGGGCACGCGAAGCGAACGCGCGCGAACTAGTAGGGGGACCTTGTCCCCCGCGGCTCGCTGCGCGACCGCTCCCCCTGCCGCTTCGCGGGCTCGCTTCGCGAGCATCGGGACCCCCGCGTCGGTGGGGGCGGTTCACGCGGCGGAGATGGCGGCGCGGAGGCGGTCGATGATCGCGGACACTTCGCTATGACGGAGCTTGAACAAGGAGCGATTCGCGACGACCACGGTGGAGATGTCGCGAATGGTCTCGCGTTCGACGAGGCCGTTGTCGCGAAGGGTCGAACCGGTTTCGACCAAATCGACGATGAGATCCGACAGCCCGACCAACGGCGCGAGTTCGACCGACCCTTGCACGAAAATGACTTCCGCCTGCACGCCCTTCGACGCGAAGTGTTCCGTCGCGATGCGCGTGTACTTCGTCGCGACGCGCGGCACCGCCGGCATGGTCGCCAGATTGGGGCCCGCGACGACCATCCGGCATTTGCCGATCCCGAGATCGAGTGGCTGATAGAGATCGTAGCGACGCTCGAGCAAGACGTCGCGCCCCACGATGCCCACGTCGGCCGCGCCGTACTCGACGTACGTCGGCACATCGTCGGGCTTCAACAGCAAGAACCGCAAACTGCCGCCGTCGCTTTCGCGAATGAGCGTCCGATCGTCGTCGAGGAGCCGCGCCGCTTCGAACCCGGCGCGTTCCAGCAAAGGAACGAGCTGCTTTTGGACTCGGCCCTTGGGGATGGCGACGGTGAGCGGTCTCATGGCGCGAATGCGCCCGTATAGCGGCACGTGCCGAGCAGGTCACGCCCCAGGCGCCGGAAGCCGAAAAATGACGAGCTTTCGAACCGGATACGCGAACGTGACGAACACGACGAACGAGCCGATGAATCCAACGATTTCCGGTGGAAGCACCGGGATGCGCGGCGCCAAGAGCCGGAACACCGACCAGTTCAGCCCGAGC
>DATBBD010000165.1:0-13298 GCA_036271175.1 Polyangiaceae bacterium
GTGAGCGCGTAATAAAGCGTCGCGCCGAGCGAGAAGAGATCCGTCCGTGCGTCGACCGACGAACGATTGAGCACCTCGGGCGCGAGATACGCCGGAGTGCCTACGATGGCCGCGCCGCGCCCCATCGGCACCATCGCGCCAAAGTCGATGAGCTTCGCGCGCCCCTCCGCGGTGCACCGCACATTTCGCGGGCTCACGTCACGATGCACGAGCCGCCGAGAATGGAGGAGCGCGAGCGACGAGCATACGTCGTGCAGCAATACGCACGCCTCTCGCCACGGAACGGGCGCGCGATCACGGAGGTCTCCTCCTTCGAGGAGCTGCATCGTATAGAACGGCCCGTCTTCGGCGATCCCATAGTCGTAAACTTCGATGATGCTCGGATGAGCGAGTTCGGCGAGCGTGTGGTACTCCCGCTCGAAGAGCGCGCTCACCTCCGCCTGATGGCGCGAGCTCGGCAATATCGCGAGTTGTTTCAGCGCAAGCGATCGACCCGTTGCGGTGTCGTCGACGCGATACACGATCGCCATCCCGCCGCGCCCCATCACTTCCACGGGACGGTAGCGTCCCCCGATGGAAGTCAGTGACCCGCGAATCTCGCCAGGCTGCTCGGAATATCTCGCCTGCGCGTCGTCCCTCAAGGATCTAATTCACCGCCCCGCGCCCCGCGTTCGACAATCATTCCAAAGCATTGTCCCACGGCGCAGCGATTCGATCGACGTCGCATGATCACCGCAGAGGTACGCATTGCCGCACATCTCGAAATGAACCCGCGCCGGTGAAGAACTCTTCGACGTTTCGATCGCGAAGCGCGACGAACCCTCTGTCTCGAAACGCCACTTGTCTATCCGGTTCTGCCATCGGAATCGGTTATGCTGCCACGAGCGCGCAAGGGGGATTCGGGCGCGACGCGGAGCGAGTTACATCATGCCGATCGAACTTCCGAATATCTTCGAAATACGCTGGCGATCCACCTTCACCACGCGCGCGCTCCTCGTTGTCTCACTCGGCTATGTCGGTGCTTGTAGTTCATCACCGAGCGGGGGCGCGACATCGGTCGACGGCGGTGGCGCCGCGAACGGCGGCGCCGGCAATGGGGGCACCGGAAATTCATCCAACGGAACGGGCGGCGCCGACACTGGCGGCACCGCGAGCGGGGGCGCCTCGAACGGTGGCACCGCGAACGGCGGATCCGGCTCACCGACCGGTGGCAGCGGGAACGCGACGAGTAACGGCGGCGCGACCGCGAACGGTGGAACGATGGGCGGCGGAGGGCAAGCCGTCGACGCGGGACCCATCGTCGCACCCGAGCCGCTGAGCCCGAACATCGTCGTCGATCAAATCGGTTACCGCACCTCGGCCGAGAAAATCGCCGTCGCGCGCTCGCCGCAGACCGGCTTCGACACGGGGAAATCGTTCACGCCGGGCGCGAAGTACGCGCTCGTCGATGCGCACGGCGGGAAAAAAGTATTCGAAGGCGCGACCACCGCGTGGAATGGCGGCGCGACCGACGACTCTTCCGGCGACAAGGCGTGGTGGTTCGACTTTTCCTCGGTCACGACGCCAGGCGACTACTTCGTCCTCGACGAGACCAACGACGTGCGCTCCGACGTGTTCGCGATCGACGACGGCGTCTATCGCGACGTGCTCGTCCAATCGACGCGCATGCTTTACTACCAGCGCGACGGCTTCGCGAAGACCGCGCAATACGCGGGCGCGAACTGGGTCGATGGCGCCGCGCACATGGGCCAGTGCTACCTCTACAGCGACGGCGGCATGACCTTGAACAAGGATCTCCACGGCGGGTGGTGGGACGCCGGCGACTTCAACAAATATACGAACTGGGGCGACAGCGACGCGATCGAGCTGCTCCACGCTTACGTCGATACGCCCTCGGCCTTCACCGACGACACCAACATCCCCGAATCGGGCAACGGCGTCGCCGACATCCTCGACGAGATCAAGTGGGAGCTCGATTTCGTCGTGCGCATGCAAAACTCCGACGGCTCGGTCCTCTCGGTCGTCGATGAACCGTCGGCGACGGCGACCGTCTTCGGCGGCTCTCAGGATACGTCCCCGTCGAAGGTGACCGCGCCGTGCAAGTACGGCCCCGCCTCGACGTCGGCGTCACTCACGACCGCGGCGGCCTTCGCGTACGCGGCGACCGTTTTCAAATCGGCCCCGGGCGCGAGCGCGGCGTACGCCGGCTATGCCGACAACCTGACGACGCGCGCCGTCCAAGCGTGGACGTGGGCACAGAACAACCCCGCCGTGTTCTTTTACAACTCGCAGAACGGCGTCGCTGCCGGCGAGCAAGAAGTTCCCCAGAACGACCCCGATCGCAGCAATGCACTCCTCCTCAAACACCTGCAAGCAGCGGTCTACCTCTTCGAGGCGACCAGCGACACGACCTACCGCGACTACTTCGACGCGAACTACGCCGGCATCAATCTCATCAAGACCGGATACGCGGATGGCTTTCACGGCGAAGAGCAAGAGACCTTGCTCGAGTACACGCACGCGCCAAACGCGACCGCGTCGATCACCTTGCTCATCAAGAACGCCTTCGCCGGCGCACTGAACACCGACCAGAACCTGAAATCGGTCACCTCCGCCAGCGCGGACCCGTACCTCGCGTACCTCCAGACGTACGTGTGGGGCAGCAATCAAACCAAGTCCGACGAAGGCAACCTGCTCTACGACGCGATCACCTTCGACATCGATGCGTCGATGAACGCGACGGCCGCGAAGGGCGCCGAACGCTACGTCCACTACTTCGACGGCGTGAACCCACTCGGCATGGTCTACCTCTCGAACATGGGCGACCACGGCGCGAGCAAATCGATCACGCGCTTCTATCATTCTTGGTATCAAAAGGGTTCGTTCTGGGATCAGGTCGGCACCTCGAAATACGGTCCGCCGCCGGGTTATCTCGTCGGCGGCCCGAACCCCTCGTACGCCTGGGACTCGTGTTGCCCGGGCAACTGCAGCGGCAACTCGTGCGGCGGCAACGCCTCTCCGTCACCCCCGACGGGACAGCCTTCTCAAAAGTCCTATCTCGACTTCAACGACAACTGGCCCCTCGATTCCTGGCAAATCTCCGAGCCCGACGACGGCTATCAAGCAAAGTACATCCGACTCGTGTCGAAGTTCGTGAAGTGAGTGGGTTGCGACGCGGCGCCGCCAAGTCGCGACCGCGTCGTCGGCGCTCCACTTAGCGACCAGAATCGTGGTCGGTCCCGGCGTCGCGCACGGCGTCGGAGCCCGCGTCGACCGCAGTCGAAGCATCGACGAAGATCGGCGCGCCGTAGTGAACGACGTATCCCGGCGGGGCGCCGTATGCAGGCAATGCCGGGCCGACCTCGTCGCACGCCGTCGCCCCGAACGTCGCGGCCGCGAGCGCCACGACCGCCGCTCGGCTGAGTCCCTTCGGCGGGTTCCATCGAGGAGTCGCGGCGATGATTGCCGCGACGTCCGCGCCGCAAAACGGACACGTCGCCTCGTTCTCCCGGACGTGCCTCCGGCACTCCCCACACGCGATGAGCCTCACGAGTGGACCATGGCCCGGCCTTCCCGGAGCGGCAAGCCGCCGGCGATCCCGTAGCGATGCTCATGGCAGTAGCGAGGGATCTCGCAGTACCGTTCACGGTGCGGCGATCCGATCGGATCGCGAAGGAAGCAGGGGCAGAGCGAAATGGAGCGTCGTCGGGTACGTCGTTGCGCGCTGGTACTTCTCGCGACGTTATTTTCGTTTGCCGCTTCGCGGGCGCGAGCCGAGACGCCGCCACCGCACAACGACGCGCGCGTCGATCACCCTCAAAACGCCAACGCCGCGCCCCCTGCCGCGGCCAACGCACCCGCCGGCAACGCGCCGCCGGAAAACGCGCCAGCGGGCAACGCGCCCCCCGGAAACGACGCGCACGAGTGTCAGTACGGGCGCGACCGACTTGGCGCGTGCTTGCCCGCCCCGCCCAGCCGCAATCACGTCGCGCGGACGCCGGTGCCGGCACCGACACCATCGGCATCGGACGTCCCGGCGCCCTCGCTCGCCAAGTGGAGTGAGTTGTGGTCGGTGCCCGTCGGTTCGACCGCGTCGGCGAAGGGCTTACTCGGGCTTGGACAGATCGCGCCGCGGGGTTCGATGATCCTCGTCGCATCGCGAGGCAAGCCCAACGAGGACGACCCGGACGACGGCGTTCACGTCATCGACGGAAGACCGAATCTCACCGTGGGCGAGCGCACAGTGCGCATCATCAAGAGCCCGGTCGGAGGCCGTCACGACGCAGGTGCTTCGGACGCGATCGGTGTCGCCGTCGACGGAGACTTCGTCGTGTTCGGGACCTACGGCGGGCTCGTGACCCGCGTGCGACTCGACGGCGTCGTCGATTGGGTTTCGCTCCCGCTCCCTGAAAAGACGCGACCGGGATTGCCCGCGCTCGCCGACGTGAACGACGACAAGCAACTGGACGTCCTCGTTCCGCTCGTGCCGACGACGACGTGCGCGGCGGGAACGAAATGCGGCGCGGAGTGGGACCAGATCGTGGTCGCGTTGGATGGACGGACGGGAAAGGAGCTCTGGCGGCTCGGCAGTGGTGTCGCACCTTGGACGAGCCCCGCGGGTGATACTGGCGAGCGCGCCATTTCCTATGACGCCGATCGCCACGAGGGTGAAGTCTTCTGCGAACCCCGCGGTTGTCGATTCAGTTTTCGACTCCTCGACGGAACGCCGAGCGCTCGAGCCCCAGATCCAGAACGAGACTTCGACAGCCTGGCAAATCGGCAGGTGAGCGTCGACGCAACTCTGAACGGTCCGAATACAGGTGTCGGGCTCTTCGCAGACGCGGAGGGAGGCAACATGCTCGCGCCGACTGCCCTCACGGCCCTGACCGTGGGAGCGACCTCGGGCTCCCGGCTCATGCCGCTCACCAACAGCCCGCTCGGGTTGGACTGGCCCCTCGGAGCCGCGGCCGAGTCAGCGCCTTCCTTGGCAGACGTGAACGACGACGGCGTCTGGGAGATCCTCGTCGTCGCGGGAGGTGCACTTCACGCGATCGAGACGGATTGGACCGGCGATGGCAGGCGAGCGTTGTGGCGCGGCGATCTCGAGGCGACGGGAGCAGCACCGGCCCTTCGATACTCCCCCAAGGCTTACTACTCGTCGCGCATGATGCCTCGCGATCGCTCGCGCTGGCTCGTACGTCCGACGCCTGCCGACTCCGCTTCTTTCACCGCACTCGCGAGCGCGTCCGACATAAATCGAACGAAGTTCGCGCGCGAGCCCGTCGTGCTCGCCAGCGACACGAAGGATCCGCCGGCGATCGTCGATTGCAACGACCAGACTTACGGCACGAGCGAAGGGTGGCTCGTCGTGAAGAGCGGCGCGACGTGGAACAAAGTGCCCGGCACGCCATGGCCCGTGGTCGCCGTCGGATGCGCGGACGGCGCCGTCGTCACCGAAGGCCTCGACGGCACGCGCTACGTCATGAAGGAGCCGTGGTCTTGGAGGCGCTCCGCTCTCTACATGCTCGGGCTGTTCGCGGCAGCAGTGGCTTTGGCCGTCGCGTACACGTCGCGGCAGCGCGCGAAGCATCCGCGGACTGAGCCCGCGACGCCGGATCACGAGCTGCTTCCGCCCGCTGAGACGCGCCACGCGATCGTGCCCGACGGCGCGCGCACGGATCCGAACGACGCCCTCGACAGCCAGCGGCGTTTGCTCACCGGCCTTTTGAACGTGCTCGATAACGACGACACGCGCCCGCCGGTCACGCTCGCGCTGTACGGCGCCTGGGGAAGCGGAAAGTCGTCGGTGATGCAGATGCTCCGCTCGGAACTGAAAGCGACGGGGCGTTACATCGACGTCTGGTTCAACGCCTGGCGCTTCCAGCGAGAGAACGAGCTTGCGCCCGCGTTACTGCAAACCATCGTCGACGAGGTGGGGCGCCAGAGCGACTCGATCACTCGATTCGCGGTGATCTGGAACCGGATCCGGCAAGCGAGGACGATGGAGATCCTCGCTGTCGTCGTCCCAGCGATCGGGTTCGCCGCGATCCTCGCGGTCTCTATCCACTCGCTCCATAACGGTGGAATTTCGACCACGAACGGAGCGGGAGCGATCGCGTCGATCCTCGCCCTCGTCGGCGGCGGGATTCATCGCCTGATCGTTCCGCTCTTCAAGGTGTTCTCGCTCGATCCCGCGAAGCTGCTCTCGTCCGGAGATTCCAAGCGCCGCATCCGCTTCGTCCGAGAGTTCTCGGGGGAATTCGAGGACATCTCGCGCAAGCTTCCCGACGGCACGCGACTCATCGTGTTCATCGACGACCTCGACCGCTGTCCACCCGATCGCATCGTGAACGTGCTCGAGACGCTGAGCATGCTCGCCGACACCGGCTCGGGCTTCTTCGTGCTCGCCATCGACCCGGTCACGGTGAGAAGAGCCATCGAGCTCAGCTACAAGGACCTCCTGACCGTCGCGCGCGAAGAAGATCCCATCGAGGCTGCGGCCTTCGGCGCGAAGTATCTCGAGAAAATGATCACCCTCGGGGTCAACGTTCCGATCCTCTCGGCCTCCGAGGTGATGCCCGACGCCCGGATCGACAAGCGCGTCCCAGCAGAGAAGCCACTCGATTGGTTCTGGGCGCGGGTCATGCCCGGCAAACCGCTCCTCGCCACGCTCGTCGTGCTCACGGGCTTGGCCGTTGCGGGTTTCCACTACGCCTCCTTCGTCGACAGCTGTCTCGATCTCGGATCGACGTGGCTCGCTTCACCGACTCCATCGGAGAGCGCTTCGCCAAGCGCAGCGGGGACGACCATGCCGCCTCCCGTCGCGACCGCGGTGAGTCAGGCGCCGGACGTCGTGCCCGCGACGACGCCGACGTCGCTTACAGCCCCGTCCGCGAAGCTCCCTTCCGGAGCCGCGTCTGCACAGGCACCGATTCAACGCGCGCCCATTCTCGATCCTCCGAAGCCACCCGCCGTCATGAATGCGCCGTTCGCCGAAGCGCCTTCGACCGTGTTGCGCTCGAGCGAGCACGTCGTGTTCGGCATCGGCGCAGCGTTTGGGTTGGCCCTGTTCGGCCTCGTCGTTCTCGTGCTCGGCGATGCATTGAGGCGGCGGAACATCCGAGCATCGGGACCGATGGGAACCGACTCCACCGAGTTCACCAACGCCTTCGCGACCATGAAAGAGTCGTTCGTCGATACGCCGCGCAACGTCGTCCGCTTCACGAACCTCGCGCGCTTCCTCTATTCAGTGATCGCCGCGCGGCGCCCGAGCGCCGACACCGACGATTGGGCACCGAGCTTCTTCAAGCTCCTTGCCGCCCGCTGGAACGGAACTGCCGACTCTTCCGGCGCTCCCCCCTGGCTCGTCCACGAAATGGATCAGTGGCTCCCCAGCGCCCCAGCGATCGCCGCGAACGACGCCGCCTCCGGAGCGAATGGACATCGACGCACAAAAGACTCTGTCCCGACGAGCTCTGGCCCGGTCAGCGTCGCGCCGGCAGCGGCGGGAACCTTGACGACTGGGGCGGCGAAAGGGTGAAGCTGCCCCGCCCGACAAGGTCAACGCGTCTTCAGTGTCCGGGGACGGAAAACTCGGAAGGGTCGCGTAGCGGATTTTTGGGCGGCGCGGACGTCGCAAGTCTCGGCCGTGCTGCGAAGCGCCGTGGTCCGCGGTAGGTTGACTTCATGGGCTCCGAAGCACGGAAGATCCTCGAAGACGCCCTCGCGCTTTCGCCCGACGAGCGCAAAGCTCTCGCCCACGAACGCCTCGCCAGCCAGGAGGGAGAAAACGATCCGAGCGTTGACGAGGCCTGTGCCGTAGAGATCCGGCGTCGCGCGGAACGGTTCCTCACCAATGTTCGGGGACGGAACCAATCCGCCGACGCGAGGATTTTTCAATGCGGGCCGGCGCGACCGTTACAAGACGATCCAGCGGCTTTTCCGCGCGGTCTGCGTTCATGGACATGTCAGAAGGCACCCTCCTAAGTGAACGGGGGGCTAATTCCCGGAGACAGTTTCACCATGAGCCTGCGGGGAAAGCGTAGCCGCTCGTGGTTTCCACGACGACGCGTGACCCCACGTTGAGGTGCAGTCGAAGTTCAGCGACGTCTTTCCCGGTCTGGACGCGCACGACTAGACGAATTTTCGAGCTGTTCCTGAGACAGCCTGCTTGCGTTTCCCGTACCCAGTAGAGCAAGCGGGCGCTGCTTACGATCACGTCCACCGGCAGGCCCGACGCCATGGTACCTGAGCCGGGGGGCAGGGCCACGGCTCCGTCGCGAAACGTGACGACCTCGTTCCCATTCTTCTTTCGTACAGCCGCTCGTTCTGTTTCGGTGAGCAGGTTACCGGGAAGGAGCGCGCTCTCGATCTCCACGAGATGCGGCCAGTTCGCGCGAAGTACCTCTAGAAGCTCCAGCTTCAAGAACGACCGGTGGTTCATGACGTCGATGAGGAACACGTCGTCCCCCTTAAACATGGCGAAGAGCAGCTCGCCCCTTCGCGGCGTCAAGTCGCCGGACGAATTCAATGGAGCTCGCAGATGCAAGTGATGCACGGCCCACTGCGAGAGCAACTTGTCCCAATCGTCCGGCTCTGTCGCACGCGTGCTGAGAATTGGACGCAAGTCCGCACCGGTCTTGAGCATCGACGTGACGTGGTTGAGTGCGGTTTGCAGGTCCGCGGCGAGCAATGACACGCGCGTCTGAAGCTTTCTCGAGACGTGAACCTGTCGCGGCCTCGGATCCGGCACCTTGTCCGCGAGATGGAGAAATGCTTCGCAGACGTCCCGCAGGTCCGCTTCGGCTGAGATCTTTACGTCGTTCTCAGCGATCCACCAAAGGAGTTGTCGCCGAACGTCCTCCTCAAAGTCGGCGTGGACGATCGTGGTATCGTCGGGTTTCCCGTCTTCAGCCACGGCGACCTCCGCTAAAGTCGATGCGCGGAGGATTGCCTAGCGTCTCCACGAGTTCAAGAATCAATGGGGTGCGCGGTCGAACTGTCGAAGCTGACGACCGAAGGCCTCGTACCGGTCACGCAGCAGGCGATCCGATGGAAACGAAGCAAAAAGAGCGCGCGCGGTTGCGCCAGCCGACGGCTGGCGCGATGCTTCCGGAATGAGCGCCGAACGGGATGAAACGGACGACATGCTCGCGGAAGCCCTTCGACTACCTGAGGACCGGCGCGTGAAGCTCGCCACCGACCTTCTGCGCAGCGTTGAAGGCCCTCCCGATACGGTCGATGACGAGGCCTGGCTCGCCGAGCTACGACAGCGAGCGGAGCGCGTGCTCTGCGGCGAGGCCAAGGGCCGGCCGTGGACGGAAGTCCGCGACGCTCTCCTCGCCGACATCCGAAGGTGACCCGCGTCCTCTCCGTCGAGCCAGAAGCGCAAAACGAGATCCTCGAGGCGGCGCGCTGGTACGAGAAACGCTCGCCGGGCCTTGGCGTGGAATTGACATTCGAACTCGACACTGTCCTCGAACGAGTGCTCGAAGGACCCCAGACCTTCCCGATCGTCGCAGCGCTCGGACTGCCGCGCGTTCGGCGTGCGCTGTTGAGGCGTTTTCCGTACGCGGTGATTTTCGTCGAATCGCGGGATCGCGTGGACGTCATCGCGTTTGCCCATGGCAGGCGAAAACCTATGTACTGGGCCGCGCGGGCGCGGGACTAGTTTCGCGGACACGGAGCGCCGACGTTTGCCCGTCGATCGCTTGCCTCGAATCCCTTCAGTGTCCAGGGACGGAATCGAACCGCCGACACGAGGATTTTCAATCCTCTGCTCTACCGACTGAGCTACCCGGACGAACGGGTGCGTTGTTACTTCGAAACGGGGTGGAGTTCAGTAGAAAAAACGGAGTGGCGGGAGAAACCGGGGCGGTTTGACGGAGGTTTCGCGATGGGGGCGCGGCGCTCAGGGCTTTTCGCGGTGGCGTGAGCGGACGTCGTCGAGCTTTCGCTCGATGGTACGGGCGTTCATTGTGCCCTTGTAGACGTAGAGGGAGGCGGGCTCGTCGGAGTCGAGCACGGCCTCGCTGACGCGGAGGCGGCTCGAGACGGCGAAGAGCATCGGTCGGGCGAGACCACGTTGCACGAGGTCGACGCGACGGAAAACGGCGTCGCGACTCCAGAAGCCCAGCGCCTCGAAGTGGACGGGCTCGCCGCCGGCGTCGTGCTGGAAGACGAGATCGGGGACGCAGACGCCGACGCCGGGCAAATCGAAGATCTGCGTCGAGACGCGGACGCGCCACGGGGTGTCGAGAGCGGCGAACGCGTCGCGGAGAGACTCGACGTCGTCACGAAGCCGAGGCGTGGGGCGGCGCCGGTCGGCGTCGTTCCGGTGTTCGTGACGGAAGAGCAGCGGCTCACGGGTTTTCCCCCATCGGATTTGCGCGACGAGGGTGAGGCTGTCGCATGCCTCGAGCGCCGGCAGCACGAGCGCGAGACCGAGGCCGTATTTGGTGACCGATTCGAAGAGACTGTACGGTCCGTCGATTTCGATCCGATATCCGGTCTCGCGCGGCTCGATGCGATAGAGGAGCCGCCGGAACTTCAGCTCGTGAAAGAGACCACGATACGCGGCAGGCGTTGCGCAAAGGACATCGGCGACGACTTTCTCGGCTCGCAGAAGCACGGCCTGTGCCTGCCCGCGCTCGTAGTCGCGGACGATGAACGTGGCGGTAGCGGCCTTCACGCTGCACAGGATCTGCTCGCCTTTCAAATCGGCGTAGAGCGCGCGGTCGAGGTCGGCCGGGGGAAGCTTTTGTTCGAGCGCGACAGGCTCGAGGATGGCGGCACGGTCGAAGCGCTCGAGTCCTTCGAGCTCGCGGCGCGCGGCGCTCGCGCGGAGAAAGATCGTGCTCCGGAGTGCCACGGGATCCGACGGCGCGACGACGTCGAATTCGCATTCGTCTTCGACGAGCTTCCGAAGGCCGTCCGCAATGCGCTTGTCTCGAACAGCGACCGGCACCGCAGACCACGCCTGCACCAGCTCTTCGCGACGCCGGCCGACCGACGATTGAGCTATCCCGAGGTACGCCTCGGCGACCGTCAGCGCGCGCGTGCGTTCGCCGTCGTTCAACGGGCGAACGACGAGCTCGCCGTTTTTTCGACGGCCACGAACGTGGTCAGCGGTAAGCATCGTGCTCGCGGCGGCGCTCGCTGGTGAACGCCTCGAGCGTGTCGGCGGAGACGAGCTCGTAGAGGATCGCGCGCTTGCCTTCCTTGGGTCGGAGCACGCGGCCGAGGCGCTGCACGTGCTCGCGGACGGAGCCACTGCCGCTCAGAACGACCGCGACGTTCGCGTCCGGAACATCGACGCCTTCGTTCAACACCTTCGAGGTCACGATGACGCCGTAGCGCCCATCGGCGAACCGAGCGAGCATTTCGCTCCGCTCGGTGACCTTGGTTTGATGGGTGATCGCCGGCACGAGGAAGCGCTTCGAAACCGCGTACGCCGTGGCGTTGTCCTCGGTGAAGACGAGCACCCGATCTTTCCGGTGCTCATGAAGGAGCTGCTCGAGCATGTCGAGCTTGGAGCGGGCCGCGAACGAGAGCTCGCGCTGGCGCCGATAGGCTTGCATCGCACGCGGGCCGTCGGAGCTCGTTGCGCTGCGCATGATGAACTCGCCGAAGCCCGACGGAGTTCCCATGCGAATGCCTTGAGCCCGCAAGAAATCGAGATAAATGGCCCGCTCGCTCGCGTATTCGGCGCGCTCGTCGACGGTGAGCGAGAGCGCGATCCGCTCGGTGTCGTACGCGGCGAGGTATTCGCCGGAGAGCTCGAGAATGTCTTTTCGATAGACGGTGGGGCCTATCAGATCGACGAGGAGCGCGTCGCGACCGTCGGTGCGCTCCGGCGTGGCGCTCAGCCCGAGCCGAAACGGCGCGAGACAGAACCGCGCGGCGAGTGCGTAGGCTTCGCCGGGCAGATGATGACATTCGTCGAACACGACGAGCCCGAACTTCGCGCCGAGGCTCTCCATGTGAAGGTAGGCCGAGTCGTAGGTCGTGACCGTGAGCGGAAGCGGTCGATATTCGCCCCCGCCGATGACGCCGACGTCGGTGCCGAACGAAGTGCGTAAGAGATCGTACCATTGTCGGACGAGGTCGAGCGTCGGCGCGACGACGAGGGTGCTTCGTTTCTTCTCGGCGGCCGCGAGGATCGCGACGTGGCTCTTCCCTGCCCCGGTGGGCAACACGACCACGCCGCGTCCGCGTGCCCGAAGCCACGCTTCGTGCGCCTCCTTTTGATACGGGCGCGGCTTTCGTGCGACGACGAGAGCGACGTCGAGCTCCGCGTAATTGCGCGCGCGATCTTCGTACGGCAAGCCGGCGCGGACGAGCGAACGGACGACATCGGCGTAAGCAACGGCCGCGGCGCGGTGCGACTCTGTCCGCGCGTCCCACTCGAGCGCGGGAAACAGCTCACGCTGAGCGGGCTCGAGGCCGCGCACCTCGAGCGTGCCCGACGCAAAGGACAGCGTGATCGCCACGCCGCGAATCTACCGAACCGCGGGCATTCAGCGAAACACCCGATTGCTCCCCTCGCCCGATTCGCCGCCCATGAGCTCCGTGGGAACGTGCCAGGCGACGTCGGCGAAGTAGGAACCGCGCCGATCGCGGAAGCGAAGCAAGGTCGCGGTGCAGTTGCCCCAGTGCAAGAGGCACACGCGCGGAACCGGAACGCAGGCAGCCGCCTTGACGAACTGGAAGTTGAACCCGCCGTGGGCCACGAGAAGGATGCGATCTTCGGTCGCGCGGTGCGCCCGTTCGAGTCGCTCGCGGACACGGGCGACGCGCTCCTGGACCCCGTCGTACGTCTCGCCGCCGAACTCGCCGAAGTCGCCCAGAGACGTGATGTCCCGACGCAGGAAATCAGGGTGCTTGCCGCCGATCTGCGTCCGCGTGAGCCCCTCGAGATGGCCGACGCCGACTTCCTTCAAATCGTCGTCGATCGTCGCCTCGGCGAACCCGGTCGTCGTCGCGATGATCCCCGCCGTGTCTTTCGCCCGCGCGAGCGGTGACGCGTACGCCGCTTGCCATTTCAGCCCTTGAAGGGCCAGCCAGCGGCCGAGCTGCGCGGCCTGGCGACGCCCTCGCTCGGTGAGCGGCGAGTCCGCGTGGCCCTGAATCCGTCCTTCGGCGTTCCCGAGGCTCTCGCCGTGCCGGACGATGAGGATATCCATCGCGCGGAAGCTACGCGCGGTCGCTCGGTTCGTCGAGGGCCCGAGCGTGGGTTACAATCGCGGAATGGTGAACATCGACGTCGTGTACGAAGGCGAGCTCCATTGCACGGCGGT